>CANKBJ010000015.1 GCA_947479905.1 Bradyrhizobiaceae bacterium | reverse complement strand
TTGCAACAATAGGCACATGAGCGAACCCGAGAACCGCACCGGTCCTGGTTCCGCCCCGGCCGAGACGCCGGCCGGCGGCTATCGCGTGCTGGCGCGCAAATATCGCCCGTCGAGCTTCGAGGACCTGATTGGCCAGGAGGCCATGGTCCGCACCATTTCCAACGCCTTTGAGTCGGGCCGCATTCCGCAGGCCTGGATTTTGACCGGCGTCCGCGGCGTCGGCAAAACCACCACCGCGCGCATTCTCGCCCGCGCGCTCAATTACGAACTGCCGGACGGCTCGATCAAGGGCCCGACCATCCACATGCCGGTGATGGGCGTGCAGGATCAGGCGATCATCGACAGCCGCCACATCGACGTGCTGGAAATGGACGCCGCCTCGCATAACGGCGTCGACGACGTGCGCCAGATCAACGACGCGGTGCGCTATGCGCCGGTGTCGGCGCGCTACAAGGTCTATATCCTCGACGAAGTTCACATGCTGTCGACGGCGGCGTTCAACGCGCTGCTCAAGACGCTCGAAGAACCGCCGCCGCACGCCAAGTTCATTTTCGCCACAACCGAAATCCGTAAAGTTCCGGTGACGGTGCTGTCGCGTTGCCAGCGTTTCGATCTGCGCCGCGTCGATGCCGCCGTGCTGGTCGAGCATTTGCAGAAAATCGCTGCCAAGGAAAATATCGAGGCCGAACCGGCCGCGCTGGCGATGATCGCGCGCGCCGCCGAAGGCTCGGTACGCGATGCGCTTTCGCTGTTCGATCAGGGCATCGCTCACGCGGCCGGGCCCGTGCGCGCCGAGGACGTGCGCCAGATGCTCGGTCTCGCCGATCGCGTCCGCATCGTCGATCTGTTCGAAGCCCTGATGAAAGGCGACATCGCCGCCGCGCTCGGCGAATTGCGCGCGCAATACGACATCGGCGCCGATCCGGCGGTGGTGCTCGGCGATCTCGCCGAATTCACCCATTTCGTCACCCGCGTCAAGGTCGTGCCCAACGTCGCCGACGATGTGTCGCTGTCGGAGTCCGAGCGCGTGCGCGGCCGCGCCTTCGCCACGCAACTGTCGATGCGCGTTCTGTCTCGCTGCTGGCAGATGCTGCTGAAAGGCGTCGGCGAGGTGCAGGCTTCCGGCCGTCCGGTCGCCGCCGCCGAAATGGTGCTGGTGCGCATTGCTTACGCCGCCGATCTGCCGACGCCGGACGAAGTGATCAAGTCGCTCGGCGAGGGCGGTGGTTCGCAGCCGGCGCGTCCTTCGACCGATGGCGGCGGCAATGGCGCTTCGGCGGGCCCGGGCGCCTCGCAGAGCTTCGCGCCGCGTTTTGAGGCCTCGCGCGGTTCGCCTCGTTCGTCGGCACAGGTTTCGCCGCGTCCCCAGGATCTTGAAAGCCGCGAACCCGTCGCGCAACTCGGCGCCGCCGAGCCGGCGCAACCGACTTTGTCGCTCGGCTCGTTCGAAGCGCTGATCGCGCTGGTCGCCGAGAAGCGCGACATCGGCACCAAGATGGCGCTGGAACGCGACGTGCGGCTGGTACGCTTCGAGGACGGCCAGATCGAGATTGCGCCGCAGCCGAGCGCGCCAAAGACCTTCGTCCATGACCTGCAACGCAAGCTCACCGCCTGGACCGGCAAGCGCTGGATCGTCGTGGTGTCGAAGGAGCAGGGCGCGCCGACCATGCGCGCGCAGGCCGACGCCCGCCAGGCCGAAGTCGAGCGCGACGTGCAAAGCGATCCGCTGGTGCAGGCGGTCCTGAACAAATTTCCCGGCGCCAAGATTGTCGCGGTGACGCAGAGCGCGCCGGAGGCCATCGAACCGGGTGTGGAAAGCCCGGTTGAGGAGCAAGAGGATTAGCGCATGATCCCGAAAAGTGGGAACCGGTTTTCGGATCAGATCATGCGCAAGGAGAAATAAAATGGCCGATTTCATGGGCATGATGAAGCAGGCGGCGCAGCTGCAATCGAAAATGCAGGCATTGCAGGCCGAGCTCGATACGATCACGGTCGACGGCACCGCCGGCGGCGGCATGGTCACCGTCACGCTCACCGCCAAAGGCGACCTCAAGGGCGTGAAGATCGATGAGTCTTTGATCAAGCCCGGAGAGAAGGAAATCGTCGAGGACCTGATCGTCGCGGCGCATGCGGACGCGCGCCGCAAGGCCGAGGGCGTCATGGCCGAAAAGATGAAGGCGGTCACCGGCGGCCTGCCGCTGCCGCCGGGATTGTTGGGATAACTTTTTTGGCCGCGATTATTTGGTGGCATGTCCTCGTCGCTTGCCGCAGTGCGCTCCCTCCCCCACAAGGGGGGAGGGAACGCTAGAATCGCAATCTCAGAGAATTCCGAGAAATTGATATGCCCACCGCCGTTGCCGGACCCGAGATCGAACGTCTGATCCAGTTGCTGGCCAAGCTGCCGGGCCTGGGGCCGCGCTCGGCGCGGCGCGCCGCGCTGCATCTCATCAAGAAGCGCGAACTCCTGATGGCGCCGCTGACCGCCGCGTTGCAGACCGCGAACGAGAAGATCGTCGTCTGCAAGACCTGCGGCAATATCGACACGCACGATCCCTGCACCGTCTGCACCGACATGCGCCGCGATCCGTCGATCCTCGTTGTTGTGGCGGACGTCGCCGATCTGTGGGCGCTGGAGCGCGCCAGCGCGGTCAATGGCCGCTATCACGTTCTCGGCGGCACGCTGTCGCCGCTCGATGGCGTAGGTCCCGGCGATCTGTCGATCGATGCCCTCATCGGCCGCGCGCATGAGCCTCAGGTCAAGGAAGTGATCCTGGCGCTCAACGCCACCGTCGACGGCCAGACCACGGCGCATTACATTACCGAGCTGTTGCAGGATGCCCATGTGAAGGTGACGCGGCTGGCGCATGGCGTGCCGGTCGGCGGCGAACTGGATTATCTCGACGAAGGCACCTTATCAGCGGCGATGAAACAGAGGACCTTGTTTTGATGGCACGCATTGGCTTGGGTGTTCTGGCCTCGGTCGCGCTGTTGTCTGCGGCACCGGCGCAGGCGCAAGAATCGAAACAGGACCAGAAGCAGGAGTTCCTCAAACACGGCGACGTCATTCACGGGCTCGTGCGGACGGTGAACGCCAAACATCCGAACGGCACGCCGATCGTCGCCTACCAGATCGTCAGCGACGCGCCCAAGGCCTTCGCGCAGAAGGACGGTTTCTGCAAGGCGGCGCCGCCGAAGACGTTTCATCTCGTCGAAACCGACAACAAGGCCAAGACCATTCGGCTGAAGCGCTCGGTCGGCAAGAAGATCGACATCGTCGCCGACGAATTCATGTGCTCGCAGACCGCCTGGCACATCGGCGACGCGGTGGCGACCAAATGGCGCTTCACCGGGCCGGAGCCGCGCTAATTATTTAAGGCTTATTTGGCCGCGTAGATCCGCTCACGGAATTCGCGCGGCGACAGGCCGGTGGCGAGCGCGAAGGTGCGGCTGAAATAGGCCGGATCGTCGAAGCCGAGCGCATAGGCGATCGTCGATATCGACAGGTTCGTGTAAACAAGATTGCGCCGCGCCTCGCGCACGACGCGGTCGCGGATCATGTGCGACGCCGGACAGCCGAAGGCCTCGCGCGTCAGCCGGCTGAGATGCGTCGGTGTCACCTTGAGCGCGCCGGCGTAATGCGCGACCGTCCAGTGTTCGTGGAAATGTTCGTCGAGCATTGCCTCGAATTTTCCGATCAGGCCGGCGCTATGCACCGGCCCGCCGCGTGCCTTGTTCGCCGTCATGGCCCGCGCCACCAGCCCGAGCAAAGTCGCCGACAGCGCCTTGAGGACATGGGCGCGGGCGAAGTCGCGGCCGCCATGCTCGGCGAAAATCTCCGTCATCAGCCGGCGCATCGGCGGCGTGCCGCGCAGCACCGCGGCTTCCGACAAAGCGCGACCGACCCCTTCCGGCGGCGTCAGCACCGCGTCCAGCGTTTCGCTGGTCAGTGTGACCACCCAGCCTTGCGTTCCTGGCTTGAATTGGAATCCGTGTACCTGGCCGGCCGGCACGTTGACCGCACTCATCGGCCTTAAGCGGTGCTCGCGACCCTCCAAAGTCGCCCGGCCGCCGCCACGGGCGATCAGCAAGACCTGATGCAGGCGTGCGTGGCGGTGCGGTGCGAACTCCCAATCGTGCAGCACCGAGCGCGCCGCGATCGTCTCGCAATGGACGACGTCCGGTAGGTCGCGCACCTCGCCGAAGAGGTTGTAGGACAGGATCGCCGGTTTGAGCGGGCTGCGCGCCATGTTCGATTTGTACAAAAGAAAGTGCGCTTGATCCATTCCCGATTGGGCACCGCCGCCTGAGGATAGCGGAATAATCCATAGGGGAGGATTGTCCGTGAAAACCCAGGTCTGCATTATCGGCGGCGGCCCGTCCGGCCTGCTGCTGTCGCAATTGCTGCATCTCAAGGGCATCGACACGGTGCTGCTCGAACGGCAGAGCCGCGATTATGTGCTGAGCCGCATTCGCGCCGGCGTGCTGGAGCATGGCTTCGCCGCGCTGATGCGCGAGGCGCAGTGCGGCGAGCGCATGGACCGCGAAGGCGAGATCCACGAGGGAATTTTCATTTCCCATGAAAAAGGCATGGACCGCATCGACCTGCATAAATATTCCGGCGGCAGTTCGGTCATCGTCTACGGGCAGACCGAACTGACGCGCGACCTTTATGAGGCGCGCGAGCGCGTGAAAGGCAACGTCATCCACAATGTCGAGGACGTGACGCTGCGCGACCTCGACACGGGCGCGCCTCATGTCACCTATCGCGATGGCGACAAGACCGTGCGCATCGACTGCGACTATGTCGTCGGCGCCGACGGCTTTCACGGCGTCAGCCGCAAGGCGATCCCAAAAGACATCTTGCGCGAATATGAGCGCATCTATCCGTTCGGCTGGCTTGGTGTGCTGTCGCAGACCAAACCGGTGTCGCCGGAACTGATCTACTCCAAAAGCGAACGCGGCTTCGCGCTGTGTTCGCTGCGTTCGCAGGTCCTCAGCCGCTATTACATCCAGGTGCCGCTGACCGATACGGTCGAGGACTGGTCCGATGACGCTTTCTGGGATGAGCTGAAAAAACGATTGCCGGCCGATGTCGCGGCCCGCCTCGTCACCGGTCCGTCGATCGAGAAAAGCATCGCGCCGCTGCGCAGTTTCGTCGCCGAGCCGATGAGCTATGGCCGCCTGTTTCTTGCCGGCGACGCGGCGCACATCGTGCCGCCGACCGGCGCGCGCGGCCTCAACAGCGCGGCCTCCGACATCTATTATCTCTATCACGCGCTGGTCGGACATTATCAATTGAACGATGACAGCGGCCTGGCGGATTATTCGCGCAAGGCGCTGGCGCGGGTGTGGAAGGCGCAGCGTTTCTCGTGGTGGATGACGACGATGCTGCACCGATTCCCGGCCAACATTCCCTATGATGACAAATTGCAGGACACCGAACTGCAATATCTGCTGTCGTCGGACGTGGCGAAGCAATCGCTGGCGGAGAACTATGTCGGATTGCCGTTCTAGGCCGGCTTCGTTTCCAGCGCCTTGAAATGCCCGCGCCTTTGCAGCCACCACAGCAGGAACAGGCTTGGGATCGCCGATAGAGCGGTGATGACGAAGAACGTCACCCATCCGGAATATTCGGCGATGAAGCCGCCGCCCGACGCCAAAGTCGTGCGGCCGACGGCGGCGAGCGCGGTCAGCAGCGCATATTGCGTCGCCGTGTGCGCGCGGTTGCCGCACAAAGCCGACAGATAAGCGACGAAAATCACCGTGCCGATGGCGCCGGTGAAATTCTCGACGATGATGGTGACGGTCAGCGCCGTCACGCTGGTGCCGACCATGGCCAGCCAGGCGAAGGTCAGGTTCGACAGCATCTGCACGATGCCGCCGATCCAAAGGCTGGTCGCTAGCGGCACGGCGCGCACCAGCGAGCCGCCGGCAAATCCGCCGATCAGCGCGGCGGCCAGGCCGACGCCCTTGACCACGGCGGCATAGGTCGCCTTGTCGAAGCCGATATTGATGACGAAGGCGGCGGTCAGCGCGCCGGCGAAGGCGTCGCAGAACTTGTACAGCACGACGAACAGCAGAATGGCGATGGCCGCGTCGCGCGCCAGGAATTCGCCGAAGGCGCCGGTCGCGGTCTCGGCCAGCCGCTTGAGCGGCGAATGACTGTGGTCGGCGACCTGCGGTGGCGCATCCGGCTCGGTTGCCAGCAAAGTCGCGACGATGCCGATGGCCATGCCGAAGGCGGCGGCGATATAGCCCCACATCCACACCTGGCTGTGCGCGACACCGAGGCGCTCCAGCAGCGCAACCAGCACCAGCACGCCGGCGCCCGAGACAAGCATGCCGATGCGATAGGCGGCGACATAGCCGGCCATGCCGGCGCCTTGCTCGCTGGTTTCCAGGCTCTCGACGCGAAACGCATCGACGACAATGTCCTGCGTCGCTGAAGCCGTTGCCACCAGCACCGCGCCGAACACGATCAAGGGCAGCGAGCGCAGCGGATCGCAGAAGCCGAGAAAGACGATTGTTGCGAACAGCAGCAGTTGCGTGAATACCAGCCAGCCGCGGCGGCGGCCGAGCTTGCGCGACAGCAACGGCACATCGAGCGCATCGGTCAAAGGCGCCCACAGGAATTTGAATGTGTAGGGCAGGCCGACCAGCGAAAACAGGCCGATGGTGCCGAGATCGACATTGCTCTCGGTCAGCCACACGGCGAGCGTCGAGCCCGACAAGGCCAGCGGCAGGCCCGACGAAAAGCCGAGCAGCAGCACGATCAGCACGCGCGGTTTGAGATAGACGGCAAGCGCGTCTGCGGTGGACAGTTTGGCGGTGGGGATAGTGGTCATTGGCTTTTCTTTACTTCTCCCCGCGTGCGGGGAGAGGTCGGCCCGCCGAAGCGTTAGCGGAGGCGGGTCGGGTGAGGGGGGCGTCGATGTTGCACGAGATGCCCCTCACCCGGCTCGTGCTTTCAGCACTCGCCACCCTCTCCCCGCAGGCGGGGAGAGGGAAGAAGAAGCGTCCCGCTCCAATAAATAAAATCACTCCGCCGCGCCCAATTTTCGCAGCGGCGCGGCAAGCAGGTCGGCGCTGGCCGGATTGTCGGCGTCGAATTCCAGCGCCTCGATCTTGCCGCCGCGCTTCTCGATCTTGCCGGTCGAGATCAAAATGGCGTCGATGTCGGTATTGGTCTGGTTCAGGTGGTTCTGCAATTTGCGCACGCGGTCGCTGAGCAAGGTCACGTCCTTCATCATCATGCCGACCTCGGTGCGGATCTGGTCGGCGGCCTCGCGCATTTCGGCGTCCTTGCGCACCTGCTTGATGACCTGGATCGCCATCACCATCAAAGTCGGCGACACGATCATGACGCGCGCGCGCTGCGCCTTCTGCACCACGTCGTCGAATTGCTCGTGCAGGTCGGCGTAAACCGACTCGGACGGAATGAACATCAGCGCGATGTCCTGCGTCTCGCCGGGAATGAGATACTTGCCGGCAATGTCGGTGACGTGCTTGGCGATGTCCGCCTTGACGCGGGCCACGGCGAACTTGCGCTCCTCGTCGGTGGTCGCGGCGCGCAACGCCGTCATCGCCTCGAGCGGAAACTTGGCGTCGATCACCAGCGGGCCGGAGTCCGGCATGAACACGACGCAGTCCGGCTTGGTGCGGTTCGACAAAGTGTACTGAAACTCATAGGCGCCCTTGGGCAGCACATCGGCGACGATCGCTTCCAGTTGCCCCTGGCCGAAAGCGCCGCGCGACTGCTTGTTCGACAGCACGTTCTGCAACGACGTCACGGTGCCGGCCAGGTCGGTGATGTTCTTCTGCGCGTTGTCGATCACGGCGAGGCGCGCATGCAGTTGCTGCAAATGGTCGGTGGTGTTCTTGGTCGTCGTCTTCATCGACTCGCCGAGATTCTGGCTGACCGCGTCGAGCCGCGTATTCACCGTGTGCTGAAGCTGGGTGTGTGAGTTCTGCAACCAGCTTCCCATGGCATCGAGCCGCGCGTTCAACTCGCGCAGGCGCTGGTCGGCTTCCGGATCGGCCACGGGTTCCGGCTTGCGCATCAGCAGCGCGATCACGGTCACCAGCCCGATGATGAGCAGCAGGCCGATGGCCAGCCCGATCAACAGTGGCAGGTTTTGCGGCAGCATGAGGTCTTGAAGGGTGAGGTTTTGCAGCATGGGCCGCTTCTAGCGTGATTCGGGCGCGGGTGCGAACGAAGGGCGAACGGTACGGCCATTGGCCGGGCGGCTCAAGGCTCCGAAACGGCCGAAAACCCCTCCATTGACCCCGCCAGCCCCAGCCCTTAAATCGCGCCCATGGCGATCCGTGACATTCTCATCATTCCCGAAAAGAAACTCCGGCTGAAGTCGGAACTGGTCAAGACCATCGACGCGCCCGTGCGCGCGCTGGTCGATGACATGTTCGACACCATGTACGAGGCGCCCGGCATTGGCCTGGCCGCCATCCAGATCGGCGAGCCGCTGCGGCTGATCACCATGGATGTCGCCGGCAAGGAAGAGCCGAAAGATCCGCGGGTCTTCATCAATCCGGAGATCGTCTGGTCGTCGGACGAGACCTCGGTTTATGAGGAAGGCTGCCTGTCGATCCCGGAATATTACGAGGAGGTCGTGCGGCCGGCCTCGATCAAGGTCAAATTTCTCGACATCGACGGCAAGCAGCAGGAACTCACCGCCGAGGGTCTGCTCTCGACCTGCTTGCAGCACGAGATCGACCACCTCAACGGCGTCTTGTTCATCGACCATATTTCCAAGCTCAAGCGCGACATGGTGATGAAGAAGTTCAAGAAGGCGGCGAAGAAGTCGGGCGGCGATGGCCCGCTCGCCGACGACAAAGAGCCGTCGCATCATATTGGGTAGTACCGTCACCCGCTTCCTTTTCCCTCCCCACAAGGGGGAGGGGAGCAGAGACCGCTCCATGCCCCTCCGCCTCATCTTCATGGGCACGCCCGATTTCGCGGTGCCGACCTTGCTGGCGCTCACGGCCGCCGGTCACGACATCGTCGCGGTCTATACCCGCGCGGCGAAGCCCGCCGGGCGCGGCATGGACATGCAGGTGACGCCGGTCGAGCGCGAGGCGCGGCGGCTGGCGCTGCCGGTGTTCACGCCGAAGACCTTGCGCGACGAGGCGGCGCAGGCGGCATTCGCCGCGCACAACGCCGATGCCGCGGTAGTGGTCGCCTATGGCCTGATCCTGCCCAAGCCGGTCCTCGACGCGCCGCGTCTCGGCTGCTTCAACGTCCACGCTTCACTGCTGCCGCGCTGGCGCGGCGCTGCTCCCATTAACCGCGCGGTGATGGCTGGCGACAAGGCGTCTGGCGTCACCATCATGCAAATGGACGAAGGCCTCGACACCGGCGCGATGGCCAAAGAATCAGGAATGCGCGAAGCGCTTCCGATCCTGTCGGATATGACCGCCGGCGAACTGCATGATGCGTTGGCGCAGCAAGGCGCGCGGCTGATGCCGGTCGCGCTCGCCGCCGCCGAACGCGGCGCGCTTCAACTAACGCCGCAGCCGGACGCCGGCGTCACTTATGCCGAGAAGATTTCAAAGTCGGAAACTCGCATCGACTGGTCGAAGCAGGCCTTTGACGTTCATAACCACATTCGCGGTCTGTCGCCGTTTCCCGGCGCCTGGTTCGAACTCGACGGCGTGCGCGTCAAGGCGCTGCGCACGACTTTGGCCAAGGGTTCAGGCGCGCCTGGCGCCGCGCTCGACGACAATCTCACCATTGCCTGCGGCGACGGCGCCATCCGCCTTGTGCAGATCCAGCGCGCCGGCAAGCAGCCGATGCAAGCGAGCGACTTCCTGCGCGGCACGCCGGTCAAGGCCGGCGCGCAACTGGCCTGAGCGCTAGTTCGGCGCGACCAAAGACCAGTGCGTGCGTGGTGAGTCGATGACCTCGGGCAGATTGGCGTCGGTGGTCCTCACCAGATCGGTGTGGCCGAAGCCTTTCGAGTAATCGAGGATCGAGACGATCTCCGGCGTGAACCGCACCAAAGGCATCTCCGCCGCCGCCGGGCTCGGCATGGTCTTGTATTCGGGATAGCGCTTGAGAAAAAGCGCGGCCACGCGCTCCCGCTCGGCGGGGTCGGTAGCCTCGGCCGCGCGCGCGGCGATCGACAGGCCCTTGATTTGCATCGGATCGGGATAATCCCGGGCGATGGCGATAGACACGCGCGGATCGCGCAGGATGTTGGCCCATTTCTGGCTGGCGCGGGCGATCAGGGCATAAATGAAAAGCCCATCATTGGCGTAGCCGACGACGGTCGCCTGCGGCCAGCCATCGGCGCGGTTGGTGGCCAGTGTCATGATACGGTCGCCATTCAACAGATCGACGATCTGCTGCTTGAATGCTTTATTCATGGGCATGCCTCTCGGTTTGGCCGATGATAGGAGGCGTGCCGCCGCGCGGTTTGAGGTGTATCAAACGAGACGCGCCGTTCATTCGTCGGATTTTGCGTCAAGTGCCGGGAATTGCAGTCGCGGTGCTTTCCCGCTTTAGCCGAACAGCACGGTGAATCGCGTTCCTTGGTTTTCGTCGCGGCGGCTAACGCATAATTCACCGCCGATCCGTTCCACAAACGACCGGATTATCCGCATCCCCTGGCCGTTGCCGGCGGTCAGATCGAATCCGTCCGGCAATGCCGGGCCGTCGTTGCAGACCGAAAGTGCGTAGCGCCTTTTTGAGTGGGGTTCCAGCAGCACCGTGATCCGGCCGGTGCCGTATTTCACCGCATTGGTTATAAGCTCGTTGACGATCAGACTGAGCGGAATACCGGTGTTGCGCGGCACGGGAATTTCAATTCCTTCGACGGCAATGGCCTGATCCGCGCCCAGTAACGTGGAAAAGTCGACGCAAAAATCCACGAGAAATTGTTTGAGGGCGAGACTTTGCACATGATCGAGGCTCTGCAGGCGCCGATGCACGCGCGCGATCGTCGCCACCCGGCTGGCCGCGGCGGTCAGCTGCGACGCGGTCTCCGCGTCCGCCGATTTGCGGCTTTGCAGCGAAAGCAGGCTGACGACGATTTGCAGGTCATTCAGCAACCGATGGATAGATTCGCTGTTTGCCAGCGATTGCTGATCGATCAACTGGTCCCTCTGGCGAAGGAGATCCTCGTCTTTGACGATCTCGGCGCGCAGAAGGGTCGCCGTATTGCGATGCTCGACGATCTCGTCTTCGTAGCTCTCCGCTGTGCGGGGCGAGCCTACAGTCGCCACGGCACCACCCGGCGAAGCGGCGTGGCATTCAAGTTGTCTGAGGCTCATGGCACCAGTTCCCCAACCACGCGAACCCCGCAACCGGGCTGAGTTCCGAGAGGTAAATCCTGCTACGGGCCACCATGGATTGTGTTGATTCAGGTCAATTATGTCGTCTATCGAGCATTACTGGATTGGCTGGCATTCCGTGACTTTTGGCGAATAGATGCTAATCAAACGCCCGTTCTTTACGAGAAACAGGCCCTATGCCGCGCTACAAGTTGACCATCGAATATGACGGCGCGCCGTTCTGCGGCTGGCAGAGCCAGGCCGACCAGATCACCGTGCAGGGCGTGCTGACCAAGGCGGTGACGGCGCTGACCGGCGAAAGCGTGCCGGTTCAGGGCGCCGGGCGCACCGATGCCGGCGTTCATGCGCGCGGACAGGTCGCCAGCGTCGAACTCGCGCGTGAGTGGGAAACCGACACGGTGCGTGACGCGCTCAATGCGCATTTGCGGCCGCATCCGGTCGCGGTGCTCAAGGCCGAGCGCGCGGCGGATGATTTCGACGCGCGCCACTCGGCGATGAAGCGGCACTATTTCTATCGCATTATCAATCGCCGGCCCGATCTCACCGTCGAGCGGAAATACGCATGGCGCGTGGTGCGGTCCCTCGACGCCGAAGCGATGCACGCCGCGGCGCAGCGGCTACTCGGCAAGCACGACTTCACGACGTTCCGGTCGACCGAGTGTCAGGCCCAGTCGCCCAACAAGACGCTCGACCGGCTCGACGTCGCGCGCGTCGGCGAGGAAGTCCATGTGTTTTCCTCGGCGCGCTCGTTCCTGCACAATCAGGTGCGTTCGATGGTCGGCTCGCTGGTCAATACGGGGCTGATCGGGCCGGGCGCGTGGAGCGCCGACGATTTGTGGAACGCGCTGCAAGCGCGCGACCGCGCCGCCTGCGGCACAGTGGCGCCGCCGGACGGGCTTTATCTGATGAAGGTGGATTATTGATTCAGCCAAAATAAGTCTCGATAATCTTGCGATAGATCGCCGTCAGTGCCGTCAACTCGCCGACCGGCACGCGCTCGTCGACCTGATGCATGGTCTGGCCGACCAGGCCGAATTCCACCACCGGGCAATAATGCGTGATGAAGCGCGCATCCGACGTGCCGCCGGTCGTCGACAGCACCGGCTTGCGTCCGGTCACGCTTTCGACCGCGCCCGACACCATATCGGTGAACGGGCCGGGCTTGGTGACGAACACGCCGGCATTCGACGGCTGGAACTTGAATTCGAATTTGATCTTGCCTTGGGACGCCTTTTCGGCGCGTTGCTGCAACAGCGCTTTGAGCGAATCGAGCGTGTGCATGTCGTTGAAGCGGATGTTGAACTGCGCCCGCGCTTCGCCGGGAATGAGGTTGACGGTCTTGTTGCCGACATCGACCGAGACGAATTCGAGATTCGACGGCGGAAAATTCGCGTTGCCCTTGTCGAGCGGCTCGGACTGGATCGCGTCGATCAATTTGACGATGCCGCGCACCGGATTGATGGCGCGGTCGGGATAGGCGACGTGGCCCTGCTTACCGGTGACGATCAGATGGCCGTTGAGCGAGCCGCGCCGGCCGATCTTGATGGTGTCGCCCAGCTCGGTGACGTTGCTCGGCTCGCCGAGCAGGCAGTGATCGAATGTCTCGCCGTGCTCGGCGCACCATTGCAGCAGCTTCGGCGTGCCGTTGACGGCGATGCCTTCCTCGTCGCCGGTGATCAGAAACGAGATCGAGCCTTTCTTCGGCTTGCCGCCATTGGCGGCGAGATGATCGAGCGCGGCGGCCATCATGCAGGCGATGCCGCCTTTCATGTCGGTGGTGCCGCGGCCATAGAGAATGCCGTTGTCGATCTTGCTGGCGAAAGGGGGATGTGTCCACGCCGCTTCGTCGCCCGTCGGGACAACGTCGGTGTGTCCGGCCAGAACGAGATTCGGCCCTGTCGTGCCGATGCGGGCGTAGAAATTTTCCACGTCCTCGGCGCCCGGCTCGGAGAAGGTCATGCGGTGCACGGTGAAGCCGGCGGCACCGAGCGTCTTTTCAAGAAACGCCAGCGCGCCGCCTTCGGCTGGCGTCACGGACGGACAGCGCACGAGGTCTTGCGTCAGGGCAATCGGATCGGCGGGCATCAATCCCTCAGCAACTCGTTGATGCTCGTCTTTGAGCGGGTCTTCTCATCGACGCGCTTGACGATCACGGCGCAGTAGAGATTAGGCCCCGGCTCGCCGTTCGGCATCGGCTTGCCCGGCATGGTGCCGGAGACGACGACCGAATAGGCCGGCACTTCGCCATACATCACCTTGCCGGTTGAGCGGTCGACGATCTTGGTCGACTGGCCGAGATAGACGCCCATGCCGAGCACCGCGCCTTCGCGCACGATCACGCCCTCGACCACTTCCGAACGCGCGCCGATAAAGCAGTTGTCTTCGATCACCACCGGGCCGGCCTGCAACGGCTCAAGCACGCCGCCAATGCCGACACCGCCGGACAGATGCACATGCTTGCCGATCTGGGCGCAAGAGCCGACGGTCGCCCAGGTGTCGACCATCGTTCCGCTATCGACGCGGGCGCCGAGATTGACGAAAGACGGCATCAGCACCACGCCGGGCGCGATGAAGGCCGACTTGCGCACGACGCAGCCCGGCACGGCGCGAAAGCCCTCTTTACGGAAGCGCGCCGCGGTCCAGCCCTTGAACTTGCTATCGACCTTGTCCCACCACACCGCCTTGCCGGGGCCGCCCTGGATCACGCTCATGTCGTTCAAACGGAACGACAGCAGCACGGCCTTCTTCAGCCACTGGTTCACCTGCCAGTTGCCGTCCGCCTGCCGCTCGGCGACGCGCGCCGCGCCTGAGTCGAGCAGGCCGAGCGCGGTATCGACCGCCTTGCGCACCGCGCCTTTGGTCTTCGGCGTAATCTTGTCGCGGGCTTCAAAAGCCTCGTCGATGGTTTTGGCGAGCTTGTCGTTGGACATTGCAATTCCCCGGCGCTGAAACTGGGGCGGTTTGTCGGGGGCCGGGCAGGGGATGTCAAGCCGCGCTTGCTCGGCTAGTCTGGCGCGACACAAGGAGCCCGCCGTGACCGCAAAAGCTATTCGCCTCATCGCCTTAGCCGCCGCCAGCCTCATCACGAGCCTTGCCGCCGGGCCGGCCTTTGCCCATCACGTCATGGACGGCAAACTACCGGGCACCTTCGCGCAAGGGCTGTTGTCAGGCCTCGGCCATCCAGTGATCGGCCTCGACCATTTTGCCGCCGTGGTGGCCATCGGCTGCCTGGCCGCCGCGCATCCGAAAGGCTGGGGGCTCATCATCGGCTTCATCGTGGCGATGATGGCCGGCGTCGCCGCGCATCTTCAGGGCGCGACGCTGCCGGGCGCCGAAATTATCGTCGCCGGCACGGTGATCGCCCTCGGTCTGATCCTCGCCATCCGCCGCGATCTCAGCGCCGCCGTCGCGCTGGTGCTGTTCGCCGCCGTCGGCTGGGTGCATGGCTACGCGCTCGGCGAATCCATTTTCGGGGCCGAGCAAACGCCGCTTTACGCCTATCTCCTCGGCCTTGCCGTCATCCAGAGCGCGATTGCCTTGGCCGCGATGCGCGTGGCGCAATTGCTGATGCAGGGCGATGCCTTGCGCCTGCGGCTGGCCGGCGCCGGCATCGCCGGCATCGGCATCGCCATTCTGGCGCAGCAGGCCGTGCCGGCGGTGTGACTCTTTCTTATCCCTCCCCGGCAACGGGGAGGGTCCGACACGAAGTGTCGGGGGTGGGGCGATGTCAGTGATTGACCGCAAGCTAAACCCCACCCGACCCGCCATCGCTCACGCGACGGCGGGCCACCCTCCCCCTACGGGGGAGGGATAAGAGCGCGGACGATGACGGCGATTCCCGGCCACTGGCATGCCAATTGCTTCTTAACTGGGCAGTTCGTGTCAGTTCCAGCCGGGAGTTATGCCATGACCATCAAACATGCAGTTCGTGCGGGCCTGTTAGGCATTGCCCTGATCGCCAGCGCCGGCGCGGCCCCCTTTGGCGCCGCGCGCGCCGACGCGCTCGACGACATCATGAAGGCGAAAGTCATCAAGATCGCCGTGCCGCAGGATTTCGCGCCGTTCGGCTCCGCCGGTCTCGATCTCAAGCCGCAGGGCTATGACATCGACATGGGCAACCTGATCGCCGCCAAGCTCGGCGTGAAGGCCGAGATCATTCCGGTCACCAGCGCCAACCGCATTCCTTATTTGCAGACCAAGAAGGCCGATCTGGTCATCTCCTCGCTCGGCAAGAACGCCGAGCGCGAAAAGGTCATCGACTTCTCCGCCGCCTACGCGCCGTTCTTCTCCGGCGTGTTCGGCACCAAGGCCATCGTCGCCGCCGATTACGCCGCGCTGAAGGGCAAGACCATCGGCGCCACGCGCGGCGCCATCGAAGAGCAGGAACTCTCGAAGAACGCGCCGGCCGACGCCACCGTCAAGCGCTTCGAGGACAACAACGCCACCATCGCCGCTTTCATCTCCGGCCAGGTCGATCTGATCGCTACCGGCAACACGGTCGCCGCCGCGATCGCCGAAAAAAGCACGGCGCGGCCGCCGGTTCTCAAGTTCGTCATCAAGGACAGCCCTTGCTACATCGGGCTGAACAAGGACGAGCCGAAGCTGCTCGCCAAGGTCAATGAGATCATCGCGGCGGCGAAAGCCTCCGGCGAACTGACCAAGCTGTCGGAGAAGTGGCTCAAGGCGCCGCTGCCGCCGGGGTTTTAAGATCGGGTGATGTTCGCCGCTAATCCATACTCCGTTCGTCCCCGCGCAAGCGGGGACCCAGAGGCCGCACGTTCCGGCGCTAAAGAACTGGGTCCCCGCCATAGGCGTTCTGAAAGAACGCCGTTCTTCGAACGGCTATGCGTGGCGACGAACGGATAGCAAGACCAACATGACCTACAAACTCCAGTTCGCCGAATTGCTGCCCTATTGGGACGTGCTGCTTCAGGGCCTGATCTTCACCATCGTCCTGACTTTGGTGTCGACCTTCACCGGCATCGCCGTCGGCACCGCCGGCGCGTCGCTGCGCACCTTCGGCCCAAAATGGGCCGGCGCCATCGTCACGGCCTATGTCGAACTGATCCGCAACACGCCGTTCATCGTGCAATTGTTCTTCATCTTCTTTGGATTGCCGGCGGCCGGCGTCATGCTGTCTGAAACCACAGCTGCCTTTCTCGCCATGACCATCAATCTCGGCGCTTACTCGACCGAGATCATCCGCGCCGGCATCCAGGCGGTGCCGAAAGGCCATATCGAGGCCGGCGTCAGCCTCGCCATGACCAAATGGGAAGTCTTACGCCACATCATTCTCAATCAGGCCTTCCGCAAGATTTATCCGGCGCTATCGTCGCAGATCATCATCGTCATGCTCGGCTCGGCGGTGGTGTCGCAGGTGTCGGCGCAGGACCTGACCTATGCGGCGAACTTCGTCGCCTCGCGCAACTTCCGCAACTTCGAAGTCTATCTGCTGGCGGCGCTCGCCTATCTGCTGCTCGCCATGCTGGCGCGCTCTTTGTTGCGCGGCTTCGGCCGCATTCTGTTCAAGGCGGCCAATTAATGCTGCAATTTTCCTTCTGGGACATCCTGTCTAACCTCTTGATCGCCACCCAGTGGACGATCATCCTGTCGCTGATCGCTTTCGTCTGCGGCGGTGTCGTCGGCCTGATCCTGCTGTTCATGCGCGTGTCAGGCATCAAACCGCTGGAATGGTTCACCAAGGGCTACATCGAATTCTTTCAGGGCACGCCGCTGTTGATGCAGCTGTTCCTGTTCTTCTTTGGCATTGCGCTGTTCGGCGTCGAGGTGTCGCCATGGATGGCGGCGACGTTGGCGCTGACCTTCTGGACCAGCGCCTTCCTCACTGAAATCTGGCGCGGCTGCGTCGAGTCGATTTCCAAGGGCCAGTGGGAAGCATCGACCAGCCTGGCCATGACCTATATCGAGCAGATGCGTTACGTCATCCTGCCGCAAGCCTCGCGTATCGCGGTGGCGCCGACCGTCGGCTTCTCGGTGCAGGTGGTCAAAGGCACGGCGCTCGCCTCCATCATCGGCTTCGTCGAACTGACCAAGGCCGGCACCATGCTCAACAATGCGACCTTCAAGCCGTTTCTGGTCTATTCGCTGGTCGCGCTGATTTATTTCTGCCTGTGCTACCCGCTGTCGTGGGGCGCGAAGAAACTAGAGGGCCGGCTCAATGTCGCTCGTTAGCATTCGTGATGTCAGAAAAAGTTTCGGCGACCTTGAAGTACTCAAGGGCGTCTCGCTCGAAGTCGCCAAAGGCGATGTCGTCGCCATCATCGGCCGCTCCGGCTCCGGCAAGAGCACGCTGCTCCGTTGCATCAACGGGCTGGAGACTTATCAGGCCGGCGCCATCGTCGCCGACGGCATCGAGGTCGGCGGCCTGCGCGCCAATTTGCGCGAGCTGCGCCGCCATGTCGGCATGGTGTTTCAGCAGTTCAACCTGTTCCCGCATCTAACGGTGGCGGAAAACGTCATGCTGGCGCAAACCGTCGTCAACAAGACGTCGAAGAAGGAAGCGCGCGACACCGCCGCCGAAGTGCTGGCCAAGGTCGGCCTGTCGGAAAAGATGGATGCCTGGCCGAGCCAATTATCGGGCGGCCAGCAGCAGCGCGTCGCCATTGCCCGCTCGCTGGCGATGCGGCCCAAGGTTTTGCTGTGCGACGAAATCACCTCGGCGCTCGATCCCGAACTGGTCAACGAGGTGCTTAAAGTGGTCGAGCAACTGGCCAAGGAAGGCATGACGCTCATCCTGGTCACGCACGAAATGCGTTTCGCCCGCGATGTCGGCACCAATCTTGTGTTCATGCATCACGGCAAGGTACACGAAACCGGCAATCCCAAGGACGTCTTCGCCGCGCCGCGGACGCCGGAGCTGCGGCAGTTTGTCGGCGGCACGCAGCATTAGACTTTGGCGCTCGGCGTGCTTGCTTTCTTATCCCTCACCGGCAACGGGGAGGGTGGACGCGAGCACTTGCGAGCGGCCGGGTGGGGCGACGCTTCATGTTTGCTGAAACGCGACCCCACCCGACCCGGCTTCGCTGCGCGATGCCGGGCCACCCTCCCCCTTTCAGGGGAGGGATAAGAAGGCACACGCTCGCGGCATCTATCTAATCGCGTCCTTCAAAAACCCCGCCAGATCATCCGTGACATGATCGACATGCGGCTCGCCGGGGCCTTCCATTTCCCAGGCTTCGCGGAATACGTCACGCTGGCCTTCCGGCACCACCAGCACGGTGGTCATGCCGAGCGCATGCGGCGCTTCCAGATTGCGCGCCAGATCCTCGAACATCGCCGCCTTTAGCGGATCGACGCCGTGTTTGGCCAGGAAGCGGTCGTAAGTGATCTTGGAAGGCTTCGGCTCGAGTTCGGCTTCGATGATGCCGAACACGTCCTCGAAATGATGGTGGATTTCCAGACGCCGCATCACCGCGTCGGCGTGCTTGGTGGTGCCGTTGGTCAGAATAAGTTTGCGGCCGGGCAGCCCTTCGATGGCCGCGCCGAGCGCCGGATTGGGCGTCAGCGGCGAATGATCGATCGCGTGGACATATTCGAGATAATCGTCGGGGTCGAGCCCATGCTCGGTCATCAGCCCGCGCATCGTCGTGCCGTAGCGCAGGTAATAGTCCTTCTGCACCCGGAACGCCTCGTCATGCGTGACCTTGAGGAATTCGGCGACGTAATCGCGGATGCGGTCATTGACCTGCTGCCACAGCAGATGATGCGGATAGAGCGTGTTGTCGAGATCGAACACCCAGGTGTCGATATGGCCGAACCCGCGCGTGATCTTTTCCAAATTCACGGTTCCTTGAATCGCACGACGGTCGCCGGCTGGCCGCCGACATCGATGGCCGCGAAGCCGGTGACATTGAGCCCGCGCACGACGCAGTCCTTCTGGTCGCTGAGTTCGAACTTGCCGTCGCGCGTGCACAGTTCGACATTGCCGCCCCACGAAACGGCCTGGTCGCCGCGCTTGAGCGTGCGGCCGTTGCCATCGACGGCCTCGCCATAGCTGTAAAGCTTCTGCTGCTCGCCGCGCACGTCGGGCCGCAGGCAAGCGCCGGCGTCGACGCGGTACCAGCCGCGCGTGATCAGTGTGCCGGCCTCGGTTGAGCCGAGCGCCGCCATCACCGGGTTCTTGCTGTCATTGCACCAGGAAAAGCCGTGGCCTTCCGGACTTTGCGCCGCGGCGATCAGGGTCTCGAAAAAATTCGGATTGGCCGCCGCGTCCGCCGCCAGTCTGCGGTCGGCGAGAAAGCGGTTCAGCGCGGCTTGCGTCTTTGAGCCCTGCACGCCGTCGATCGGATTGGCATCATAGCCGGCTATCACCAAAAGTCTTTGTATGCCGGCGAGCCGCGCTTGCGCGTCGTCATAGTCGGCTTCCTCGGCCAGATTGATGGTCGGGCCGCGCCCCGGCACATCTGTCGGCCGCGCCGGCGTGAAGTGCGCCTGCTGGCTGACCGGGCATTCGCGGCCATTGGCAAACGTAAAATCGCCGTCGCGCACGCAGAAATCGGCACTGCCGTTCTGCGGCAGCGGCGCCGAGCCGTAAACCTGCGGCGTACGCGCATAGACGTAGGCCATCTCGGCGTCGTAGGGGCCGTCGATGATCTGGCGGCATTGGCCGGGATCGATGCGGAACCAGCCGCGCGTCTCGACAGTGGCGCGCCTCTCAAGGCCGACCGCCGCGTCCATGCGATAGCTGGTGCGGTTGCACAAGGTCAGTTCGGCCTGCGCTGGAGATGCCGCCAGCATGGCAACGGCCAAACCTGCGAGCCAAGCTGCCCGCATCACTTGTGCATCAAGGTGCCGATGCCGTGATCGGTCATCAGTTCGAGCAGCACGGCATGCGGCACCTTGCCGTCCATGATGACGACGCCCTCGACGCCCGCGTCAAGAGCGTAAATGCAGGTCTCGACCTTCGGGATCATGCCGCCGGAAATGGTGCCGTCAGCGATCAGCTTGCGCGCATCGGCGACCGACAAATCGGTAATCAGCTTCTTGTCCTTGTCGAGCACGCCCGGCACGTCGGTCAAAAGCAGCAGGCGCTTGGCCTTGAGCGCGCCGGCAATGGCGCCGGCGAAGGTGTCGGCATTGACGTTGAACGTGCCGCCGTCGGCCGAGGTCGCCACCGGCGCCAGCACCGGGATCATCTCCTTGCCGAGCACGGCGTTGAGCACGAACAGGTCGACCTTGTCGGGCTCGCCGACGAAACCGAGATCGACGACCTTCTCGATCATCGAATCCGGATCGACCACGGTGCGCGTCGCCTTCTTGGCCGTCACCATGTTGCCGTCCTTGCCGCACAGGCCGATGGCTTTGCCGCCGGCGGCATTGATGTAGCCGACGATCTGCTTGTTGATCGAGCCGGCCAGCACCATCTCGACGATCTCGATGGTTGCCTCGTCGGTGACGCGCAGGCCCGCCGCGAATTCCGATTTGATGCCGAGCTTCTTCAGCATCGCCGCGATCTGCGGCCCGCCGCCATGCACGACCACCGGATTGATCGCCGCCTGTTCCAGCAAGACGATGTCGCGGGCGAAGTCGCGGGCGTTCTGCTCGTCGCCCATGGCGTGGCCGCCGTATTTGATGACGATGATTTCCTCGTCATATTGCTGCATGTGCGGCAGCGCTTCCGACAGGATGCGGGCCTGCTCTTGCGGATCGATGGGGGCTTTGCTCATGGCGCTCAGGGTCCCGTGGAATGCGGCGGTTCTAGCCGATGCGGGCGGTATCAGACAACGTGTTATTGCGGTCATTCAGCCACAAATGTGCCCGCCGGCGTCCAATTCCGCTTTGTCGGTGGCGTGGACCACCGACAGGCCAGACGCCCCCATGTCATACGATTCGCCGGGGACGGAAGGTGGCCATGACAAATTCGGCACGATCACAAAAGCACGCTTTGGAATGCCTGCGGCTGGAGTCGGACTGCAGGCAACTGGCGGGCAGCACTGGCGACCCGGCACTGCGATCGCACTTTACCCGGATGGCGCTGGTCTGGAACGATCTGGCGCATGAAGGACAGGGCGAATTCGCCGCCGCGAATGCGCCGGCCGCCAGGACGTGCGCGGCATGACAAAGCAACGCCCGCCATCACAAGCGAATCTGCAAACGGTTTTAATCGTCGAGGACGATCAGCTCTTGAAACTGCTGACTGTCGATATTGTCGAGGAGGCCGGCTTCGCCACGCTCGAAGCGAGCGATGCCGAGGAAGCGATTGCGATTCTGGCGGCACAGCCGGACATCGCCATCCTGCTGACGGACGTCAACATGCCCGGCAGCATGGATGGGTTGAAACTCGCGCACGCGGTGCGCGACCGCTGGCCACACATCAAGATCGTCGTCGTCTCCGCCCGGGGCGACATATCTGCCGCGGACATACCGGTCGACGGCCACTTCTTCCGTAAGCCTTACCAAACGGACGTCATGATTTCCGCGATCCATTCGTTGATGGGCGACGCAGACCCGGGCCCCGGCGGTCGGGTTTATCTGGACGTCTAAGTGAGCAATATTGCTCAGACGTGGCGCGCGTTATCGGCTGGGTTATCGCGGAAACAGCCCGGGTTCTCAGGATATGGCAAGAAGCATCAGTAAATCGCGGAGCAATCAACTGCTCGGCGCGATGCATCCCGAAAGCCGCAAGCGGATCGAAGCACACCTCGAACCGGTCAATTTCAAGCTCGGTGCGGTCGTGTGCGAAGCCGGCGGCCTGCTCAAGCACGCTTATTTCCCGGAAGGGTCGGTTCTCTCGCTATTGACCGTTCTCGAGAACGGCTCGGCCATCGAGACCGCCAATATCGGCCGCGAGGGCGCCTTCGGCCTGTTCGCCGCCATGTACAGCCGCGTCTCGTTCAATCGATGCATCGTCCAGCTGGTCGGCCCTACGGTGCGCTGCCCGATCGAACTGCTGCAACACGAGTTCAGGAACAGCGAGCACGTCCGCAATCTCTTCGTCAGCTATTCGGAAACATTGCTGTCACAGGTCCAGCAGACGGTGGCCTGCAACGCGATGCATTCGACCGAAGAGCGCATGTGCCGCTGGCTCCTGATGATGCACGACCGCGCCGAGGGCGAGGCGCTGACCTATACGCACGAGTTTCTGGCTCATATCCTCGGCGCCAATCGCAAGTCGGTGACGCTCGCGGCGCAGTCCATGCAGAATGCCGAACTCATCAGTTACCGCCGCGGAACGATCCAGGTACTCGACCGTCCGGGCCTCGAGAAGGCCTCCTGCGAGTGCTACGCCATCGTCAAGGAACGGTTCGACGCATTCCTTAAGCCGCCGGATACGGCCGTGCCGAGCGACACCCAGGGGCGGCGGCGCGTTAAATAGTTCAATTTTGAGAAGATTTTTACCGGTCCTTATTTTTGCGCTCGCGCATGAGTGGTCAATTCTGCACAGACGCGCATCCGCACGCGTGCAAAATTTACAACACTCGAAGTTCCGGCGCACCTCAAGTGCGCGCGGCATAGTCCAAGCGTTCGGCCGGCTTGTAGCTCCGTCTGTCAAATGGCGCGCGCGAAGACCTTCGTTTCGATCGCGAAGGTTCGGTTTGGCTCGTTTGGAGGTAAGAAAATGCTCACCCACGAAACCAGGACTGCCGAGGACGGCTGCGCGCTGGCCATCGCCATCGTCAACACCGTCCGTGAGCCGCTCATTGTTCTGGACCAGGATCTGCGCGTCATCGCCGCCAGCCGTGCGTTTTACCGGACATTCAAGGTAGCGCGCGAAGACACCGAAGGTCAGCTGTTCTTCGAACTGGGCGACGGCCAATGGGACGTGCCGCAACTGCGCGCGCTTCTCGGCAAGATTTTGCCCGAACACGGCACGATCGAGGATCTCGACATCGAATATGAGTCCCTCAGCCTCGGCCGCCGCACGATGTCCCTGAACGCCCGGCAGGTGGTCTATGAAGGCAGCCCGGAGTCGACCATTCTGCTTGGCATCGAGGATGTCAGCGACCGGCGCGCCCTGGAGGCCGAAAAGAACGAACTGCTCGCGGAGAAGGACATCCTGCTGTCGGAGGTGCGCCATCGTGTCGCCAACAGCCTGCAGATGATCGCCAGCATCATCATGCTGAAGGCAAAGCGCGTCAGTTCGGAGGAAACCCGCACCCACTTGCAGGATGCGCACAACCGGGTCCTGTCGGTGGCCACCGTGCAGCAGCAGCTTCAAGTCGCCAGCGGCGGCCGTGTCGATATCGGCTCGTACCTCTCGAAGCTTTGCACGGCATTGGCCGGCTCGATGATCGACGACGACCGGGCCATCACCATCAAGGTCGCGGGCGAAGGCGGTACGGCGACCTGCCGCGAAGCCGAGAGCATCGGCCTGATCGTCACCGAGCTTGTCATCAACTCCATCAAGCACGCGTTCAATTTCGAGAAGAAAAACGGGCAGATCACCGTCGCCTATGAGGTGTCCGGCGACGACTGGAAGCTGTCGGTCGCCGACGACGGCTGCGGGCGTCCGGCCGGCCAGTTTGCTCAGCGCAAAGAGGGGCTCGGCACCGGCATCGTCAATGCGCTGGCCAAACAACTCGACGCGGTGGTTGAAACGACAAGCGGCCCGCAAGGGACGAGCATTGCGATTACCCATGCGGTTTTTACGGCGAAGAAAGTCCGCGCCGCATAAAAGCTACCTTTTGCGCTCGTTCAAAAGCCGCGCCACCGCCGCCCGCAAATCGGCAATGCCGGTGCCCGCATGGCCGGAGGTCGCCACCACCGTCGGAAAAGCCGACGGCCATTTCGCCAGGCCGGCTTCAACCTCCTTGATGCGCGTCTCCAGTTCCGACGGCTTGATGGTGTCGGTCTTGGTCAGCACGATCTGGTAGCTGACCGCGGCGCCGCCGAGCACCTTGAAGGTGGCGTCGTCGGTGTCCTTCAACCCGTGCCGGGCGTCGATCAGCACATAGACGCGGGCGAGATTGGCGCGGCCGTGCAGATATTCCTCGATCAGATTGGTCCAGGCCGCGATCTTGGATTTGGCGGCGGCGGCGTAGCCGTAGCCGGGCATGTCGACGATATTGAGGTCGCCGCCGCCGTTGAAGAAGATCAGTTCCTGCGTGCGCCCCGGCGTGCGCGAGGTGCGCGCCAGCGCCTTGCGCGCGGTCAGCGCGTTGATCAGGCTCGACTTGCCGACATTGGAACGGCCGGCGAACGCGATCTCGGTGCCGCGCATTTTCGGCAGCGAACCGGGCGACGACGCGGCGGCAAAGAACTGCCAGTCGCCGGTAAACAGCTTGCGGCCGGTTTCGATCTCGTCGCGGGTGTAGTCGTTTGTGATCATGGGGGTCGTATACAAGGCTTCGCCGCGCGGCGATACGGCGTTAAGCCAGCCGCTGAACTCCGGTCTCCGGCTACTCGAAAGCGTCGTCGCCCCGCGATGCCAGGAAGGTTTCGATCCGCCGCGCCAGTTCCTCGCGGTAGGCGTCGAGGTCTTGCGGCATGTCGTAATAATCATCGACGGGATGCGCCACTCCGGGCCGCGCATTGTGCTCGGCCAGCAGGGCATTGAGTTCGCGCAAGGTCCGCGTCAACGCCCCCAGCGCCCGGCCGGCCTGCTCCATCTCGCGCGGATGCTGCGCGCCCGTTGCCAGCCGCGCGATGGTCGCCTCGATGGCGGGCAGCACGCGCACCACCGCGCTTTGCAGGCGGGGCACGATCGCGACGGGGTCTGGACTTGATCCGGGGTCGATTTCCGAGCAAGGCGAAACTTGACCCTTGTAGCCCGGATGGAGCGCAGCGAAATCCGGGGCAAACTTGTCCGCCGCTCCCGGGTTACGCTGCGCTTCACCCGGGCTACTTGCCATCTCGTCCTGCTCCACTGCCACCGGCGGCGGTCCTTCGCGCGGGATCAGCGGCTTGCGCCGCGTCCAGTCCCACTTCTTCATGCGGTAACGCAGCATCGGAATGGTAATCGCGTGTTCGTCACAAATGTGCGCGAGCGGTTGGTCGGTGTGTTCATAGGCATGGCGGATTTGCGCCCAGGCCTCTGGCGTGGGTTCGGGCATGGCAACTCTCTGTTCTCCCTCCCCCGCTTTTGCGGGGGAGGGTTGGGGTGGGGCATGGATGGTGAAGACGTGCGCGGGCCCCGCCACAGCCGTCATGGCCGGACTTGTTCCGGCCATCCACGACTTGCTTGGGGCGCAAGTTGAGCGCGCCGCGAAATGCCACGGGGGGGCACTAGATTCAATTGTGGGAGAATTCGCCTTTCCTAGCGGACCAGCGTCACGCTGTCAAGGAATATAATCGTTGCCTGTGGCCCGGATGGAGCGCAGCGTAATCCGGGGCAGCATCCATCGTCACCCCGGGTTACGCTTCGCTTCACCCGGGCTACTTGCCGGCACCCGCTTAGGCCGCCGTGCGCAGTGAAATCCGGGGCGACTTTTCCGTCTGACTTTGGTTGATATCGCCTAGGTTGGGGAGAAAAAACTTAGGCAGCGGTCGAGGTCTTATAGGGTTTGATGAGAAGATCCGTTGGGATTTTCCATGCGGCGCTAATGTCTCGTATCATTTCAACAGTCAGCATCCTGCCGCGGTTTAGAATCTCGGATGCCCGGGAGCGCGAGTTCAAGATTTTCGATAGCTCTGATTGAGTGTGCCCCATCTCATTGATCGCGTAGTGGAGGACATCCACGGGGTCCCACTGCGCATGTTCGACAGGCCATCGACCTTCTTCAAATTTTTCAACAAGCGTGACCAGGATATCGAGCTTGTCGTTTTCTTCGCTGCCTTCCGCGGCGTTCCAAAGCAACTCAATTTCTTTCAGGGCAGCCCGATGGTCGGCGTCTGTGCGGATTGGACGAATATTCATAGCCCACCTCCTAAAACTGCGACACGGTCAAAGCATCGACTGCGTCATACTCTGCGTGCGTTCCGACAAACTTGACGAATGCTATTTTGCTTCTGCCAAACTTGAATGCGACGATGAGCCGAAACTTCCCGCCAGCTATTTCGAATCTGGCGCGCTCGCCGTTTAGTACCGTCGCATTTGAGAAAGCCGCCTTGACGTCATTCATGGAATCCCAATTGGCGGCTTTCACGATCATGTGCCAATGAGTTATTGCCGCTGCGGCGTCAGGATGCGTTGCTGCAAACGCCGCTAATTTGTTCCAGGCTATAAGCCGCATGCCCAAACATAGCATGTTCCCAATACGGGAACAAGTCTAATGTTCCCATTTTGAAATAAAAAATGGCCGGGCTTTCGCCCGGCCATCTATCGTTCTCTATCAAAGTAAAATCGCGGATGGCCAAAACGCGCCCGGCCATGACGCCTTGAGGCTAGCGCCCTACGTCTTCTTCTCTTCCGCCTTCTTCTTCACCCCAAACAATTCCTTCACATTATCCCACAGCTCGATCTTCGAGCCGTGCTTGTGCATGATGTAGCTCTGCTGCGCCACCGACAGCGAGTTGTTCCACGCCCAGTAGATGACGAGGCCGGCCGGGAAGCTCGCCAGCATGAACGTGAAGATCAGCGGCATCCAGTCGAAGATCATCTTCTGCGTCGGATCCGGCGGCGCGGGATTGAGCTTCATCTGCGCCCACATCGTGATGCCCATGATGATGCCCCACAGGCCGACATGCAGGAACGAGCCGATCGCGGGCCCGAGATAGCTGGTCGGCTCCGGCAACAGGCCGAACAGGCTGAAGATGTTGGTCGGGTCGGGCGCCGAGAGATCCTTGATCCAGCCGAAGAACGGCGCGTGCCGCATTTCGATGGTGACGAACAGCACCTTGTACAGCGAGAAGAAAACCGGGATCTGCACCAGGATCGGCAGACAGCCGGCCAGCGGATTGATCTTTTCCTTCTTGTACAATTCCATCAGCTCTTGCTGCTGCTTGGCCTTGTCGTCCGGATAGCGCTCGCGCAGCGCCAACATCTGCGGCTGTACCGCCTTCATCTTCGCCATCGAGGCGTAGGATTTGTTGGCGAGCGGGAAGAACGCGATCTTGATCATCACCGTCACCAGCAGAATGGCGACGCCGAAATTGCCGAACAGATGGAAGAGCCAGTCGATCACCACGAACAGCGGCTTGGTGATGAAATAGAACCAGCCCCAGTCGATCAGCCGGTCGAAGCGGTCGAGGCCGAGCGCCTTCTCATAGGCATCGACGACCTTCACTTCCTTGGCGCCGGCGAACAGCCGCGCGTTCGCAGTGCCGGTGGCGCCGGGGGCGATGGTCTGCTGGTCGAGAATGTAGTCGGACTGATAGGTCTTCACCGTGCCGAGCGTGCCGCCGGAATATTTCGCCTTCAGCAGATTGGCGGTCGGCTCGGGCAGCAGGACGGCCGCCCAGTATTTGTCGGTGAAGCCGAGCCAGCCTTTGGTGTTGGCGAAGGCGAATTCCTTCTTCTCCGTCAGGTCGGCGTAGCTTTTTTCCTGCAGGCCGTTTTCGCCGAGAATGCCGATCGGGCCTTCGTGCAGGATGTAATAGCCGGCGGTGACCGGCGTGCCGTGCCGCGAGATCAGGCCGTAGGGAAACAGCGACACGGGCTTGTCGGATTTGTTGGCGACTTCGTCCTTGATGGTGAACAGGAACTTGTCGTCGATGACGATGGTGCGGCGGAATTCGAGGCCGGTGCCGTTGTTCCAGGTCAGCGTCACCGGCTTGCCGATATCGAGCGCGCCCGATCCGGCCTGCGTCCACACGGTGTTGGCGTCGGGAACCTTGATGTCGGGTGTCGCCGGGCTCCAGCCGAATTCGGCATAGAACGGCTCGGCGCTGCCGGACGGCGACAGGAGGACGACCGGCGGCGATTTGGGATCGACCGTCTCGCGGAATTTCAGCAGCGCCAGGTCGTCGATGCGGCCGCCCTTGAGCGAGATAGAGCCTTGCAGGCTGGCGGTTGCGACCGGGATGCGCGGCGAGGTGGCGAGCGCCGCGGCACGGCTGACCGGAGCGCCGGCCACCGGCGCCTGGCCCGGCACCGCGGGCGCGCCGGGGATGGCTGGCGTCGCCGTTTGTCCGGGCTGGCCCGGCTGGCCCGGCTGGGCGGGCGCCTGCGGCGCTTGCTGCTGCTGGGCCTGGAGTTGCACCGCCTTTTGCTTTTCAGCCTGCGGCATCGCGTAGAAATATTGCCAGGCAATCAGCACGATGGCCGAAAGGACAATGGCGAGGATCGTGTTCTTGCTGTCGGTCATCGGTATCCCGTGTTGCAGCTAGCGCCCCGCATGGGCCCCCGGATGGGCACGCCGCAATGCCCCCGCGAAATCGTTGATCATTCGGTCAAATGGCAGTTTGAGCGCTGCCTGACGTCCGACTAGCACATAATCATGTCCGCTGTGCATCCGGACCGGGTCCGAAAGCCGCACGACTTCCTTCAATCGGCGGCGGACCCGGTTGCGCTCGACGGCATTACCGACCTTTTTGGACACGGTAAAGCCGAAGCGGACGGGCCCGTCATCGGCCCGTTTGCGTGTTTGCAACACAAAACCGGCGGCCGGTACCTTGGTCCCGGTCGCCGCTGCCAGAAAGTCCGCCCGCTGCTTCAATCGTTCCATAAAGCAAACGCCGCGGCCCTGATTGCCGCTGTTTAAGCGCTCAGCCGCTTGCGTCCGCGTGCGCGCCGCGCTGCCACAACCTTGCGTCCGCCGGTGGTGGCCATGCGCGCGCGGAAACCGTGACGGCGCTTGCGTACAAGCTTGCTCGGTTGATAGGTCCGCTTCACGTTAAATTCTCCGCTGGTCGCGCCGCGCTGGAAAGGACGCTTGAATTGGCCCCCAAATCCATCATGAAAACCCGAAATTCGCCCGGATCGGCACTAGATTTGCGCGGCTTATAAGGGAGGGACGGAAGGCCGTCAATGCGACGGACAGCCCGCGGCGCCGTGCAAATGAGGCCGGTCCGGCCCGGCGCCGAAGTGTCCGGTCACAATGCCTCACAAGGCGGTGAGGGGCCCGGTTTTGACCGCAGGCTCGTGTATACAGCCGCCATGCCCGAATTCGAGCGTCCGGCCCAGCAACCAAGCAATCTTGCCCGCCGGCTGCTGCCGCTGGCGATCGTCGTCCTGTTGGCCGCTATCGCCTATTTCGAATTCGGCCGGGACGGGCTTTCGCTCGAGGCGTTGATCCGGCACCGGGCGGAAATCGACGCTTTCGTCGCCGGCCACCGGCTCCTCGCCGTTTTAACCTTCATCGGGGTGTATGTAACCGTCGTCGCGCTATCGCTGCCGGGGGCGCTCTTCCTGACCGTCAGCGGCGGATTCTTATTCGGCCTTCTGATCGGCGCCGCGGCGGCGGTGACCGGCGCCACTATCGGGGCGACGATCATTTTTCTGGTGGCGCGAACGGCGCTCGGCGAGCCGCTGTTGCGGCGGGCCGGCCCGCGCGCGGCAAAGCTAGCGAAGGGCTTCCGCGACGACGCCTTCAACTATCTGCTGTTTCTGCGGCTGGTGCCGGCATTCCCGTTTTTCCTGGTCAATCTCGTGCCGGCCATCGCCGGCGTCAGGCTGGTTCCTTTCGTGACCGCGACGGCGCTCGGCGTCATTCCCGGCTCGGCCGCCTATGCCTTCGCCGGCACCGGGCTGGACAGCGTCATCGCCGTGCAGAAGCGGGCTTACGACGCCTGCCTCGCCGCCGGACGCGCCGGATGTCATCTCGCTTTCGACGCGATGGACATCCTGACCCCTCAACTGCTCGGCGCTCTGGTTGCGCTTGGTCTATTGGCCTTGGTGCCGATCGTGGTGCGGCGGTTGCGCAAGCCGGCGCGCGCGTGAGCGCGCCTTGCGCTAATCTCGCGCGGGAACAAAATTGAGGCCGTGGTGGAAATTCTAAAGCCTGACATTTGTGTGATTGGCGGCGGCAGCGGCGGGTTGTCGGTGGCTGCGGCGGCGGCCGCGTTCGGCGTCCCCGTCGTGCTGATCGAAAATCACAAAATGGGCGGCGACTGCCTCAACACCGGCTGCGTGCCGTCGAAGGCGTTGCTGGCGGCGGCCAAGCATGCGCATACCATACAAAGCAGCGCGCCGTTCGGTGTGAGCGCGGCGGCGGTGGCGGTCGATTTCGCTAAGGTGCGCGCGCATGTGCAAAGCGTGATCGCCGCGATCGCGCCAGTCGATTCGGCCGAGCGCTTTGCCGGATTGGGCGTGCGCGTGATCAAGGGGCACGCGACGTTCAAGCACAAGAGCACCGTCGCCGTCGCCGATCAATTTGAAATTCGCGCCCGCCGTTTTGTCATCGCCACCGGTTCGACGCCGGCTCTGCCGCCGATCCCTGGTCTCGACGGCGGACCTTGTCTCACCAACGAATCCATTTTCGATCTCGACGTGTTGCCCGCGCATCTCATTGTCATCGGCGGTGGACCGATCGGTCTGGAAATGGCGCAGGCGTTCCGCCGTCTCGGCAGCGCCGTCACCGTCTGCGAAGCGGCGCGGCCGCTCGCCAAGGACGATCCCGAATGCGCGGCAATCGTCCTCGACCAGCTCGAACGCGATGGCGTCGTGCTGCGCAGCCCGGTCAAGGTGATGTCGGTCGCGCATGGTGCCGGCAAAGTGACGCTGACGATTGACGGCGCCAAGGGTGAAGAAAAAATCGAGGGCACGCATCTTCTTGTCGCCGCCGGTCGCAAGCCGACGGTCGATGGGCTTGGGCTTGAAGCGGCCGGCATTCGCTATGAGAAATCCGGCATCGTCGTCGACAAGAAGCTGAAAACATCGAACCGGCGCGTCCATGCCATCGGCGACTGCGCCGCCGGCCAATTGCAGTTCACCCATGCCGCCAATTATCACGCCGGTCTGGTGATCCGGAACGCGCTGTTTCGCTTGCCTGTGAAGGTGAACAACGACGTCATTCCGTGGGTGACCTACACAGAGCCGGAACTGGCGCAGGCGGGTTTGAGCGAAGCCGAAGCCCGCAAGCGCGGCTACAAAATCCGCCTGCTGCGCTGGCCCTATCACGACAATGACCGCGCCCAGGCCGAGCGCACGACGCATGGCCATATCAAGGTCGTCACCACCGCGAAGGGAACGGTTCTCGGTGCAACAATCGTCGGCGCGCAGGCCGGCGAGCTGATTGCCACCTGGACCCTGGCCATCGCGCAAAAGCTCAATATCCGCGCGATGACCGGCATCGTCCTGCCCTATCCGACACTGTCGGAAATCGGCAAACGCGCGGCCATTGACTACTTCACGCCGAGTTTGACGAAGCCGATTGTGCGGCGCATCATCGCTTGGCTGAGGCTGTTCGGTTGAAAAGGCTGAGACAGGTTTTGGACCCGGTCGCTGAATCAAAGCCCCATTCCGATATGCCGGAGACGGAGCGTCCCTTGCGCGCCGTCCGCGTCGGTCTGTCCGGCAAACTGCTGCTGCTCACTATTGTGTTTGTGATGGTGGCGGAAGTTCTCATCTATGTGCCGTCGATCGCCAATTTCCGGCTGAACTGGCTTAACGACCGGCTGGCCGCCGCGCACACGGCGGCGCTCGTGCTCGATGCGGCGCCAAGCGGGATGGTGCCGGAAAGCCTGGCCAAGCAGATTCTCGACAGCATCGGTGCGCGCGCCGTTGCGATGAAGATGGGCGACCAACGCCGGCTTTTAGCTGCCGCCAATCTGCCGTCGAAGATCGAAGCCGACATCGACATGCGCGACGTGCGCTGGTGGCGCGCCATCGCCGACGCCTTCGAGATTTTGCTTTTCGACCAACCCGACGACGTCATTCGTGTGGTCGGTCCGGCGCCGATGGCCGAAGGCCAGTTTATCGAAATCATTCTCGACGAGGAGCCGTTGCACAAGGCGATGCTGACCTTCTCGGTCAACATTCTGTTGCTGTCATTGGTGATCTCCGCCGTCACCGCGACTTTGGTGTTCTTCGCACTACATTATTTGCTGGTGCGTCCGATGGGGCGCATCACGGAAAACATGGTGGCGTTCCGTGCCGATCCGGAAAATCCGTCGCGGATCATCCGTCAGTCTGGCCGTCACGATGAAGTCGGCACCGCCGAGGAAGAACTTGGCGCCATGCAGCGCGAACTGGCGTCGATGCTGCATCAGAAAAGCCGGCTTGCCGCGCTCGGGCTGGCGGTGTCGAAGATCAACCACGACCTTCGCAATCTTCTCGCCTCGGCGCAGTTGTTTTCCGATCAATTGTCGAATTTGCCCGATCCGAAAGTGCAGCGCTTCGCGCCCAAGCTGATGCGCGCTCTGGAGCGCGCAATTGCATTCTGCCAGTCGACATTGTCCTACGGCGCCGCCCGCGAAGCGCCGCCGGAGCGCAAGACCGTGGCGGTCGAGGCTTTGATTGAAGAGGTCCATGAATCGCTGGGCCTGAGCCTCGACGTGCCGATCCGCTGGATCGTCTCGGTGGAGCGCGGGCTGACCTTGCAAGCCGATCATGACCAGTTGTTCCGTGTCATCGTCAATCTCGCGCGCAATGCGATGCAGGCGCTGGAGACGCACGGCGCGCGCGACCCGGCGCGCGACCAGATCCGCATTACCGGCCGGCGCGACGGCGGCGTGGTGGTGATCGAAGTATCCGATACCGGGCCCGGCGTGTCCGAGCGCGCCCGCAGCCACCTGTTCCAGGCCTTTCAGGGCTCGACGCGCGCCGGCGGCGCCGGCCTCGGTCTGGCCATCGCGGCCGAGCTGGTGCGCGCCCATGGCGGCGAGATCAGGCTGGTGCCCGGCACCATCGGCGCGACCTTCAGCATCGCCATCCCCGACCCGGCGGTCGATCTTGATGCGCGCCGCGCCGACGCGCGCCAGAGCCGGCACGATGCGCCACCGGGCGCCGAAGGGGTGGCTTAACGAAATCGAGGCGAGGCGGCCGGATAGGCTTGCCAATGGGGGGGCAAGGCGGTAGCTATGCCCCGGTCGCTGGCCGGTTTCCGGCAGCGGTATTAGCGCCCGTAGCTCAGCTGGATAGAGCACCAGACTACGAATCTGGGGGTCAGGAGTTCGAATCTCTTCGGGCGCGCCATTTCACTCGCATATGCGGCTCATGCCCCTGTGCGGCTCATGCGCATATGACGCTCTTACGCTGTTGCCGATCCGCGATGGGGTTAGCGCAATCGGCCGGAATCTTGACCTCGATCAAGATGAAACCATTTTGTAGCGCTAGCTAAAATTGCCGCGCGCCAGCGGGCGCGCAAATGCCACAATTGGAAGAAATTCGTTATGTTTCGCCGACATTTAGCCGCGGCGCTTAATTCGGACGATGGCGAAAAAAACCGCTAGAAGGACTTAAATGACCGCTGGCAGGGCGTCCTGACAAGACCCCGCCAAACGACGATGCGAGCAGGGAATTGGGGTCCGAAGCGTGACGCGCAAACAAAGACGCCTGGTATTGATCGGCGGCAGCATTGGTGTGCTGGCGCTCGCCGTCGGCCTTGTACTCAACGCGATGACCGGGGCAATTGTCTTCTTCAACTCGCCGACCGATGTTATGGAGAAGCATCTGAGCCCCGGTACGCGCGTCCGGATCGGCGGTCTGGTCAAGCCGGGCAGCGTGCAGCGCGGCGACAATCTGAACATTCGTTTCGAGGTGACCGACGGCAACCACGATGTCACGGTGCGTTTTCAGGGCATCGTGCCGGACTTGTTCCGGGAAGGGCAGGGCGTGGTCGCCGAAGGCAAGATTGAAAACGGCTATGTTCTCGCCGCCGACACTGTTCTCGCGAAGCATGACGAGCGGTATATGCCGAAGGAAGTCGTGGATTCGCTTAAAAAGTCCGGCCGCTGGCAGGAAGGCGCCACGCAATGACCGGATCGGGATTTCAGGTCGCGCCGCGACGGATCGAACAGGCTGAGTTGACGAGGGCCGCTGCATGATTCCCGAACTCGGACACTACGCGTTGGTTCTGGCGCTCGCGCTCGGACTGATCCAGTCGGTGATCCCGGTGATCGGCGCCCGCGGCCACGATTCCGCGCTGATGCGGCTCGGTTCGTCGACCGCGCTCATGCAATTTTTCTTTGTCGGCCTGTCTTTTCTCGCTTTGACGATATCCTATGTGACGTCCGATTTTTCGGTGGCGTCGGCATTCGAGAACTCGCATTCGATGATGCCGCTGATCTACAAGATCACCAGCGTCTGGGGAAACCACGAAGGCTCGATGCTGTTGTGGGTTCTCATCCTGTCGCTGTTCGGCGCGCTGGTCGCGGCCTTCGGCGGCAATCTTCCGGCCACGTTGAAAGCCAATGTGCTGGCGGTTCAGTCATGGATCGCCAGCGCGTTTTACCTATTTATTCTGCTGACCTCGAATCCATTCCGGCGCCTGGCGCAGGCGCCGGCCGAGGGCCGCGATCTCAATCCGATCTTGCAGGATATCGGGCTGGCCATTCATCCGCCGCTGCTTTATCTCGGCTATGTCGGCTTCTCGATCGCTTTCTCGTTTGCCATCGCCGCGCTGATCGAAGGCCGTATCGACGCCGCATGGGCGCGCTGGGTGCGGCCGTGGACGTTGGCCGCCTGGACGTTCCTGACCGTCGGCATCGCCATGGGCTCGTACTGGGCCTATTACACGCTCGGCTGGGGCGGATTCTGGTTCTGGGATCCGGTCGAGAATGCGTCGCTGATGCCGTGGCTTGCCGGCACCGCGCTGCTGCATTCCGCCGTCGTCATGGAGAAGCGGAATGCGCTGAAGGTCTGGACGATCCTTCTGGCAATCCTGGCTTTCTCGCTGTCGCTGATCGGCACCTTTCTGGTGCGGTCGGGCGTGCTCACGTCGGTGCATGCCTTTGCCAGCGACCCGACCCGCGGAGTCTTCATCCTGATCATCCTGGTGGGATTCATCGGCGGCGGCCTCGCCCTGTTTGCCTGGCGCGCATCGACGCTCAAGCAAGGCGGCCTGTTCGCGCCGGTGTCGCGCGAAGGCGCGCTGGTCTTCAATAATTTATTTCTGACAACGGCCTGCCTGACGGTGTTTGTCGGTACGCTTTATCCGCTGGCGCTGGAATCGCTGGCCGGTGAAAAAATCTCGGTCGGCGCGCCGTTCTTCAATCTCACCTTCGGCCCGTTGTTCCTCGTGTTGATGGCGCTGATGCCGTTTGGCCCGTTGCTGGCTTGGAAGCGCGGCAATATCCTTGGCGTGGCGCAGCGTCTGATGGCGGCCTATGCGGTCGGCATCGTCGCGCTCGCGGTCGCCTTCGCGGTGGAGAGCACGCAGTCGGTCTTGGCGCCGTTCGGCGTCGGGCTCGCGTTTTATGTGATGGCCGGGGCCGTGGTCGATCTGGTCGAACGCACCGGCCTGTTCCGCATGCCGCTCGGCATCGTCGCCCGGCGCGCCGCCGGTCTGCCGCGTTCGACATGGGGCACGGCGGTGGCGCATTTCGGCATTGCCGTGACCTTGCTCGGCATCATCGGCGCCGGCACCTGGGGCGTCGAGCGGATCGTCGCGCTGAAGCCGTCGCAGACAGTGTCACTGGCGGACTACGATCTGACCTTCGACGGCATGATGTCGCGCAGCGGCCCCAATTACAGCGAGCAGGCGGCGAAGTTCACCGTCAAGACCGGCGGCGAGACGATCGGCATTATGCAGCCGTCCAAACGCAATTTCATCGCGCGCGACACCTCGACCAACGAAGCCGCGCTGATGACGCGCGGCGCCGGCCAGCTCTATCTGTCGCTCGGCGATACCAATCCCGACGGTTCGATCGCCGTCCGGCTCTATTACAAGCCGCTGGTGATGCTGATCTGGCTCGGTGCCATCATCATGATGGTCGGCGGCGGACTGTCGCTGTCCGACCGGCGGCTGCGCGTCGGCGCGCCCAAGCCCGCCAAAAAGCCGGCGATTAAGCCAACACTACAGCCGGCGGAGTGAAGCGCATGCGCGGCCTCGCGGCGATCGGTCTTTTCGTTGCACTGCTTGGCGCGGGCGCGGCGCATGCGGTGACACCCGACGAGATGCTCAAGGAACCGGCGCTGGAGGCGCGCGCCCGTGCGCTGTCGAGCGAACTGCGCTGCATGGTCTGTCAGAACCAGTCGATCGACGATTCGGAAGCGCCGCTGGCGAAGGATTTGCGCCTGCTGGTGCGCGAGCGGCTGACGCAAGGCGACAGCGACCGGCAGGTGATGAATTTCCTGGTGGCGCGCTACGGCAATTTCGTTTTGCTCAAACCGCCATTTGAATGGCAGACCTTGCTGCTGTGGGGGCTGCCGCCGGTGGCGCTCATTGCCGGCCTCATCGGCTTGATCGTGGTGGCGCGCCGTCGTCCGACGCTCGCCGTCGAGCCGCAAGCGCTCGATGGCGAGGAGCAGCGAAAATTGGCGGCTTTGTCGAAGGCTGGCGACTAGCCTGCCAACTCTATTTGACCATACCGGCGAGGCGCGGCAGCCACAAGGTCAGTTCCGGGATCATGGTGATCGCGATCAGCGATCCGAGCAGCGGCAACAGCCATGGCAATATTGCGATGGTGGTCCGTTCGATCGACAGCTTTGCTATGCGCGACAGAACGAACAGCACCATGCCGAGCGGCGGGTGCAGCAGGCCGATCATCAGATTGAGCGTCATGACGACGCCGAAATGCACCGGGTCGATGCCGACCTTCAGGATCACTGGCATCAGCACCGGCACCAGAATGCTGATCGAGGCGATCGGCTCGAGAAAGCAGCCGACCACCAGCAGCAAGAGATTGGTGAGCAGCAGGATGATGTAGCGGTTGTCGGTCAGCGCCAGCAGCGCTTCGGTGGTGTATTCGGTGACGCGCGTCGTGGTCAGCACCCAGCCGAACAGCGAGGCGGCGCCGACGATCAGCAGCACGCCGGCGGTGGTCTCGATCGTGTCCATCGTGACTTTATAGAACTGTTTCAACGACAGCGAGCCGTACAGGAAAATGCCGAGCATGATCGCCCAGGCGCAGGCGGCGATGGCGGCTTCCGTCGGCGTGAACCAGCCGAAGGTCATGCCGCCGACGATGATCGCCGGCGTCAGCAGCGCCGGGAACGCGGCGAGGAATGTGACGCCGAGCGTGCGCCAGCGGAACGCCTGGTCGCGGCCCATGCCGTATTTGCGCGCGCAGTAATAGACGTAGCCCATCATGAAGGCCGTCATCACCAGACCGGGAATTACGCCGCCGAGAAACAGCGCGCCGATCGAGACGTTGCCCATCATGCCATAGATGACGAATGGCAGCGATGGTGGGATGATCGGACCGAGTGTCGATGAAGCCGCGGTGACGCCGACCGAAAATTCGGTGTCGTAGCCATGGTCCTTCATCGCCTTGATTTCGATGGTGCCGAGACCGGCGGCATCGGAGATCGCGGTGCCCGACATGCCGGCGAAGATCACCGAGCCGATGATATTGACCTGCGCCAGCCCGCCGCGCATCCAGCCGGCGGTGGCGACGGCGAAATCGTAAATGCGGTTGGTAATGCCGGCCGAATTCATCAGATTGCCGGCGAGGATGAAGAACGGCACCGCCAGCAGCGGGAAACTATCGATGCCCCCGGCCATGCGATGCAGGATGACGAAGTCCGGCAATTCGGCGATGAAATGGGTGTAGATGTAAGATGAGCCGGCGAGCGCGATGAAC
>CANKBJ010000014.1 GCA_947479905.1 Bradyrhizobiaceae bacterium | reverse complement strand
GCGACCGGCAACAAGGACATCATCACGATCGAGCACATGCGCGCGATGAAGGATCGCGCCATCGTCTGCAACATCGGCCACTTCGACAACGAGATCCAGATCGCCTCGCTGAAGAACCTGAAGTGGGACAACATCAAGCCGCAGGTCGACGAGATCACCTTCCCGGACGGCCACCGCATCATCATGCTGTCGGAAGGCCGCCTGGTGAACCTCGGCAACGCCATGGGCCACCCGTCCTTCGTGATGTCGGCCTCGTTCACTAACCAGACCTTGGCGCAGATCGAACTCTACGCCAACAACAAGGACGGCAAGTACAAGAAGGAAGTCTACGTGCTGCCGAAGGCGCTCGACGAGAAGGTCGCGCGCCTGCATCTCGCCAAGATCGGCGTCAAGCTGACCGAACTGAGCCCCGAGCAGGCGAACTATATCGGCGTCAAGCAGCAGGGCCCGTACAAGGCGGACCAATATCGCTACTAATCGAAACGCAAGAATATGCGAGCAAAAGGCCCGGATTATTCCGGGCCTTTTTTTTGCTCCGGCACGATCGTGATACGGTTGTCCATTTTCAGCAATACCCGCTAAAGTAATGGCTCCACAACTGCGGGGGCAGCCATGCGATTCAAGTCGGAGCGCGTTGACGGCTATCAAATCTTCGCCGTCTCGGGGACCAACACTGTTTCATTCGGAATCGACTTCGCCGGCGCGAATATCGAGGGCCTGCTTGGCTTTGCCGTTGAGCGGAAGGAGCCGGGCGGCAGACCGCTCGACATGTACGGCTACAAGGTCTTTTCCTCGATCATTCCCAAGCCGGACGGCAAGACCGCCGTTTTCACCTCGGCCCATCCGATCCAGAGTTTTGTCTGGGACGACTTCACGGCAAAGCCAGGTCTGAAATACGAATACCGGTTTCGCCCGTTCAAAGGCACTCCGAAAAGTATCGACCGCGGCGCGGCGGCGATTCCGATCGCCGTTGAAATGGAACCGCTTTTTTCAGACCGGCAGCACGACATCTTCTTCAATCGCGGCGTCGCCAGCAGCCAGGCCTATGTCCGCAAATACGGCAACAAGAAACCGGATCAATTGCCGCCGAAAAAATCGGCGGAAGCCAAGGAATGGTTGAGCCGCAGCCTCGACGAGGCCATCGTCAGGTTCATCGAACAGGCCACCGACAAAGACACGCTGCTCTGCTCATTCTATGAGTTTCGCTACGAACCCGTCCTGGTGGCGTTGAAGAAAGCAATCGACGCAGGCGTCGATGTGAAGATTATCGTCGATGCAAAGGTCAACGAACACTTCGACAAGAAGCTCGGGAAAATGGTCGAAAGCTTTCCCCGCGAAGACAATTTGCGCATGATCGAAAGTGTCGGCATTCCGGACGACAACATCATCTTGCGCGAAAGCAAGCCAAACGAAATCCAGCACAACAAGTTCATGGTTCTGCTGCGACCCGGCAAGAAAGCCAAATCCGAGGTCTGGACCGGCTCAACCAACCTTTCCATCGGCGGCTTTCATGGCCAGACCAATGTCGGCCACTGGATTCGCGACAGCGATGTCGCCGCCGCGTTCAAAGCCTATTGGGAGCTACTCAAGGACGACCCGGGTCCGAAAAAAGGGGCGACCGCTTCGGAAGCAAAGAAAAAGAACGCCGAATGGCGGAAGGGGGTGGGCGACCTCGCCAGGGTTCCGACCACGGTAAGCAAGATCCCGAAAGGCATCACCTGCGTTTTCAGTCCGCGCGCCGGCCTGGATGTTCTCAAGATGTATGCCACCATGGTGGACGACGCGGCCGATCTCTCCTGCATCACGCTGGCCTTCGGCATCGGCAAAATCTTCAAGGAGCTGCTGTCGAACAACACTCCTGAAAGTCATATCGCCTTCTTCCTGCTCGAGAAGCAAGACAAACCGAACGCACGGAGCAAGGACCCCTTCGTCGCATTGACGGCGAAGAACAACGTCTACAAGGCCTGGGGCTCGTACCTGCGCGATCCGGTTTATCAATGGGCCAAAGAGACCAGCGCCAAGGCGCTCGGCCTCAACACGCATGTCAGCTATATCCACTCGAAGTTTCTGCTGAAAGACCCGCTTTCGACCGACCCCATCGTCGTCACCGGCTCGGCCAATTTCAGCGACGCCTCGACCAACGACAATGACGAGAACATGCTCATCATTCGCGGTGAGCAGCGCGTGGCGGACATTTACTTCACCGAGTTCAATCGTCTGTTCAACCACTATTATTTCAGGTCGATCGTAGAGACGAACAAGAAAAAAACCGCCGCCGAAAAGAAGAAAAGCAAGGCGCGATCTCTGTTCCTCCAGGAAAATGACGGCTGGCTAAAGGACTACACGAAGGCCGACAGCCTGAAGCGGAAGCGGGTGGCCATTTTCAGCAAAATGAAAGGCTTTACCTAACGGCGGGCGCAGCCCCTGGCGGCACGATGACGATCGTATAGCTGCGCGGCGGCAGCACGGTGCCCCAGCTCTTCTGGCTGATCGCGGTTTGCGTCGTGCGGCTCGGCGCGCCGGCGACGCGGCGGTTGACGTCGCTCAGGCAGGCCGCATCGCCGGTGAAACAGATCAACATCATGCCGCTGCGTCGCAGATATTCGGCGCCGGGTTCGGGCAGGCCCGGCAGCAGCGCGCGCGGCTTGTCTTTGGCGTAAGTAACGACGCCAAGAGCAATGTCGCCGTCGCCGCCGACAAAGCGCAGCGGGTTCGGCATCGCTTCATGCCACAGCCGTTCGGCCTCGACGGCGAGCAGATGCGATTGCACGCCGGCCGAAGGCGGACCGTCGCGCCGGGTCATGATGGCAATGGCCGGCGAGACGAGCAGCATGATGAGCGGCAACACGGCGGCGGTCAGCACGACGCGCCTGGTATCGAGCGGCCGCCACGTCACGCGCGGCGATGACAGCAGCAGCACCGGCAGCAAGGCCCACGCCGACATCGACCACAGCGAGGTGATCTCGGTGCCGGTGACAAGCCCGGCCACCGCCGGCAGCAAGAGCGGCGCCCAGAATGCCGCCGCCGCCAGCCGCCGTTCGGTGTCGGCCGGCCAGGCCATATCCTTGAGCGTGGCAAGATTCGGCCGCGCCGCGATCAGAACGAGAATAACCGGCACCGCGACATAGGCCATCGACCCGGCGAGATAACCCAAGGTCGCAACGGCCGTATTCGACAAATTTTTGTCGCCGTGAATCGTCATCGCATAGGTGAACGGCGCGAAGTCGTTGTCGCGCAGCCATGACAAATGCGGCAGCAGCACAACGAACCCGGCGATGACGGTGAGGTACGGCGCCGGCGACTTGAAATATTGCGCGCGGCGGCGGTCGGCGAGCGCCGCCACCACAAGTCCGGCGAGCAAAAACACCGACCAGTATTTTCCAAGCATGCAGCAGGCAGCCGCCACGCCGGCGAGCGTCGCATAACGCGAGCTGCGCGTTTGCACCGAGCGCAGGAAGGCGAACGTCGTCGCCGCCCATAGCGGCATCAGCACCGTGTTGACGTTGAACTTGAGCGCATGAAAATGGAAGAACGGCACCAGCATCAACAATGCCAGTCCGGCGACGCGCTTGTCGGCGTCGAGATAATCCTTTGAGAGATGCCAGACGATCCACAATGTCAGCGCCGGCATCGTCATCGCCAGCAGGTAATAGGACCACTCGGCGACCGGAAAAACCGCGAACCACGCCCACGCCACGGCGGCGGCCAATGGCGGATGCTTGAGATAGCCGTGGCTGAGATCGCGCGACCAGGCAATCACCTCGACCATGTCGAAGTGAAAGCCCTGCGTGCCCTTGGAGATCGACGCATAGGCCGTCCACAGAAGCACATAGACGCCGAGCGTCAACAGCAGCGTGCGGTTGGCGCGCGCCGGGTCAACAAGTGCGTCGCGCAGGCGGCCGGCGGCAGTCATGGGGTTCAGCAAACGCATGGCCAAGCCCTATGCCATGCCTGCCGCCGGGCGAGAAGGGTAGATGGAGCAAATCCAGCCGGTCGCCCTAGGAATTTGGATACCATTTTCCGCTAGCTTCCGGGCCATGGCCACCGTCACCCTGACCCGTCACATCGATGCGCCGCCGCTGGCGCCGGAGCTTGCCCGCGAAACCAGTGGCGCGCCGGCTCCCGCGCCCGAACTCACCATCATCCTGCCGACCTTCAACGAGCGCGCCAATCTTCCCGTCATCGTCGAGCGCGTCGGCCGGTCGCTTGCCGGCGTCGATTGGGAAATCCTGGTCGTCGACGACAATTCGCCGGACGGCACCGCCGCGGCGGCACGGACGCTGGGCGCCCATGACCGTCGCATCCGCTGTATCCGGCGCATCGGCCGGCGGGGACTTGCCGGCGCCTGCATCGAAGGCATGCTGGCGAGCCCGGCGCGCTACGTCGCCGTGATGGACGCCGATCTGCAGCATGACGAAGCCCTGCTGATGGCGATGCTGGAAAAATTGCGCGACGGCGCCACCGATCTGGTGGTCGCCAGCCGTTACGTCGGCGACGGCGCGGCGCAAGGTGGCTTCAGCGCCGGCCGCGCCCGCGCCAGCCAGTGGTCGACGGCGCTGGCGCGCCGCCTGCTCAAGGTCGAATTGACCGATCCGATGAGCGGCTTCTTCATGATCCGCCGCGAACTGGTCGACGCCATGGCACAGAGGCTGTCGACGCAGGGCTTCAAGATACTGCTCGACATCGCCGCCACCGGGCACGGCCAGTTGCGCGTCGCCGAGCTGCCTTTCACCTTCGGCGCGCGCCTGCATGGCGAGAGCAAGCTCGATGCCCGGGTCGCACTCGACTTCGGCCTGTTGCTGCTGGCGAAACTGAGCGACGACGCGATCTCGCTCCGCTTCGTGATGTTCTGCCTGGTCGGCCTGACCGGCGTCGCCGTTCACATGGCCGCTTTATACGCGCAGCACGCGTTCGCCATCGGCGATTTCGGCATTCAGCAGGGCGTCGCCACCTGCGTCGCCATCGCCTGGAATTTCGTCTTCAACAACGCCTTCACCTATCGCGACCAGCGCCTCACCGGCTGGCATTTCGTCAAGGGTCTGATCGAGTTCGAGCTGATCTGCTCGGTCGGCGCCATCTCCAATGTCGGCATCGCCAGCCTGCTCTATGGCCAGGACAGCATCTGGTGGATCGCCGGTCTCGGCGGCGCCATCATGGGCGCGGTGTGGAATTACGCCGTCAGCGCCGCCGTCGTCTGGCGCGCGCAGTAGCCTGCTTCACCTCTCCCATAGGGAGAGGTGAAGTAAGGCGCTGAAAACTGCGGATTTAAGGCCTTCCGGGCCGAATAGCCGTCCGGTTCGCTTGAAGGCCCCGCCCCTGAGTGTTATCTCGCGGCCATGACGGCTGTCCCCATCCAGAATATCCGCAATTTCTCCATCGTCGCCCATATCGACCATGGCAAATCCACGCTCGCCGACCGGCTGATCCAGCTTACCGGCGGCATGGACGCGCGCGAAATGGCCGGCAAGGAGCAGGTTCTCGATAATATGGACATCGAGAAGGAGCGCGGCATTACCATCAAGGCGCAGACCGTGCGCCTGAACTACCGGGCCCATGACGGCAAGGACTACATCCTCAACCTGATCGACACCCCCGGCCACGTCGACTTCGCCTATGAGGTCAACCGCTCGCTCGCCGCCTGCGAGGGCTCGCTGCTGGTGGTCGACGCCTCGCAAGGCGTCGAGGCGCAGACGCTTGCGAACGTCTATCACGCGCTCGATGCCGGCCACGAAATCGTGCCGGTGCTCAACAAGGTCGATCTGCCCGCCGCCGAGCCGGAAAAGATCAAGAAACAGATCGAGGACGTCATTGGGCTGGATGCCTCGAACGCGGTAATGATCTCGGCCAAGACCGGCCTCGGCGTGCCCGACGTGCTGGAGGCCATCGTCACCCGCCTGCCGCCGCCGAAAGGCGACCGCAATGCGCCGCTCAAGGCGCTGCTGGTCGACTCATGGTACGACGCCTATCTCGGCGTCGTCGTTCTGGTGCGCATCGTCGATGGCGTGCTGAAGAAGACCCAGCGCATTCGCATGATCGGCATCGACGCCGCTTACGAAGTCGACCGCGTCGGCGTGTTCAAGCCGAAGCTGACCATCGTCGACGAACTCGGCCCCGGCGAGATCGGCATGTTGACCGCCTCGATCAAGGAAGTCGCCGATACGCGCGTCGGCGACACTATCACCGACGAGCGCAATCCGGTCGACGAACCTTTGCCCGGCTTCAAGCCGTCGATCCCGGTGGTGTTCTGCGGCCTGTTCCCGGTCGATGCCGCGCAGTTTGAGGATTTGCGCGCGGCGATGGGCAAGCTGCGGCTCAACGACGCCTCGTTCTCATTTGAAATGGAAACCTCGGCCGCGCTCGGCTTCGGCTTCCGCTGCGGCTTCCTTGGCTTACTTCATCTCGAAATCATCCAGGAGCGGCTGGAGCGCGAATTCAATCTCGATCTGATCGCCACCGCGCCGTCGGTCATCTACAAGATGAACCTGCGCGACGGCACCAAGATCGAACTGCACAATCCGGTCGACATGCCGGACGTGATGAAGATTCTCACCATCGAGGAGCCGTGGATCGAGGCGACGATTCTCACGCCCGACGACTATCTCGGTTCGGTCTTGAAGCTGTGCCAGGACCGCCGCGGCACGCAGAAGGAGCTCACTTACGTCGGCTCGCGCGCGATGGTGAAATACGAATTGCCGCTCAACGAAGTGGTGTTCGACTTCTACGACCGGCTGAAGTCGGTGTCGAAGGGCTATGCCTCGTTCGACTATCACCTCACCGATTACCGCGAAGCCGATCTGGTCAAGATGTCGATCCTCGTGAACGACGAGCCGGTCGATGCGTTGTCGATGCTGGTGCATCGCACGCGCGCCGAGACGCGCGGCCGCGGCATGGTCGAGAAGCTGAAAGAGCTGATCCCGCCGCACATGTTCCAGGTGCCGATCCAGGCCGCCATCGGCGGCAAGATCATCGCGCGTGAAACCGTGCGCGCGCTGCGCAAGGACGTGACGGCCAAATGCTACGGCGGCGACGCCACTCGCAAACGCAAGCTCTTGGACAAGCAGAAAAAGGGCAAAAAGAAAATGCGGCAGTTCGGCAAGGTCGACATCCCGCAGGAAGCGTTCATTGCCGCGCTGAAGGTGGATACGTGAAGGCTTGAAGATCGCGCCGTAACATGTTACGCTCCTCTTCTGGAGCAACACCATGCCAGCCTCCCGCAAGCCCGCGCCCAAGACGGCCAAGCAGCGCATGCAGGCGCGCCGCGACCGCTTGCGCGCGCAGGGGCTGCGCCCGGTGCAACACTGGGTGCCCGACCTGCGCGATCCGAAGGTGCTGGCCGACTTGCGCCGTCAGGGGAAATTGATGGCCCAACATCCCGAGAATGATGAAATCGACGCCTGGATTGAGCAGGTTTGCGATTGGCCGGAGCGCTGAAACGGGGCAACACGGTCATCGTGACGCACGGCGAACTTGGCCGGCCACGTCCGGCCGTTGTCGTTCAGGCCGATGAACTCGGGCTCGACACCACGTCGGTTCTCGTTTGCCCGCTGACGTCTGTCTTGTCTGACAAATTACCCGCCCGGCCCGTCATCGAACCGGACGAGAAAACCGGTCTGCGCGCGCGTTCGCAAATCATGACCGACAAGCTGGCCGCGGTGCCGCGTCATCGGATCAAAGAAGTCATTGGCTCGATCGACAAACGAACCGCCGAGCAGCTTGACCGCGCTTTGCTGATTGTCCTCGGCCTCGACCGCTGATCTCTCCCGCCCCCATCCTTCGAGACGCCCACCTTCGCTAAAGCTTCGGCGCGCTCCTCAGGATGAGGGCGGAAGAACCTCACGGCTGCGGAATCTTCGCCCGCTCGACGATCGGCTGCCACTTGTCGTAGTCGGCGAGGACGGTTTTCTCCAGGTCCGCGCCCGACAGGCTGGCCGGGGTCACGCCCAGCATCTTCAGCTTCTCGATGATGGCCGGCTCCCTGGTGATGGCGATCAGTTCGTCGGCCAGTTTTTTACGGATATTTTCCGGCACGTTGGCAGGCGCAATGAACACCGCCGACCAGGTCACGTCCAGGCCCGGAATGCTTTCGGCCAAAGTCGGGATCGAGTTGTCGAAGCCGTAGCGGTCAAGCGACGACACGGCGATGGCTTTCGCCTTGCCGGCCTGAACCTGCGGATAGGCGGTCGAGAACTGGTCGCAGGTCATCTGGATCTGTCCGCCGAGCAGATCCTGGATAATCTGATTGGAAGCACGATAAGGCACATGCGTGATCTTGGCGCCGGTGGCCTGCACGATCAGCTCCATGCACAGATGCTGCGAGGTGCCGATGCCGGACGAACCGTAGCTGAGCTTGTCGGGATTTGCCTTGATATAGGCGATGAACTCCGGGACGGTCTTGGCCGGCACGCTCGGATGCACGATCAGCATGTTGGGCTGCGTGCCGACCTGCGCGACCGGGCGAATGTCCTTGCGCGAATCGTAGCCGAGCTTGTCCTTGTAGATATGCGGCAGGATGAACAGCGTCCCGGCGGTGACGACGCCGAGCGTGTAGCCGTCCGGCTGCGCCTTCGCCATCGCCGCGATGCCGAGGCTGCCGCCGGCGCCGCTCTTGTTCTCGATCACGAATTGCTGGCCGAGGCGCTGCGACAGGCGGTCGGCGAAAATACGCGCGGCGACGTCGGTGTTGCCGCCGGCCGCGAAGGGCACGATCACCGTCACCGGCTTGGTCGGCCAGTTCTGCGCCTGCGCCGGCGCGGCGGTCATCGCCGCTGCGACCGCCAGACCTGCGAATACATATGCCGGTAGCGTCTTCATCGAATTCCTCCCTGAATATTGTTGTTCGAACATGTTGTTTGATGGCCAAGGCTAGCGCGGATCAAGCGGGTGCGATAGCGGCCAGAACCGCGAATTCCTGTTGCGGGCGGCCGCCCACGCAGTTCGCGCTGCCACGCCATGCCGCAGACTCACCCCTCCCAACCGCGCTAAGCTCGGCTCGCAATCACGCGGCAGGAGCGTCGACGGCATGGCAACGGCAATTACTCAGGATGTGATCGAACTGCGCGTCGACGACGTCGCCCAACTTTTCCATACCCTCGACCCGTTCCCTTTCCGCGAGAAGGATCTCGACCGCGAAGCCGAGGAATACATCGTCGGCTGGGCGCGCGAACTGCCGGCCCATCACGCCATCACCATCGTGATCGATTTTCCCGACACCGAGGCGCAGCGAAAGACCGCCGGCGACCTCGCCGAAGCATTCCGCCGCTACTTCGCTGAGCGGGCCGACGCGGTTCAGCGCGACCTCAACGAACTGTTCCGGATCGGCCGCCGTTCGCTCGCCATCGGCGTGGCGATTCTCATTGCCTGTCTGATGGCCGCGCATTTCGTGGCCGGCCTGCTGTTCGAGCCGCCGTTCAGAGGGCTGGTGGAGGAAAGCCTGCTGATCCTCGGCTGGGTGGCGAACTGGCGGCCTCTGGAAATATTTCTGTACGACTGGTGGCCGCTGGCGCGCCGGCGCGATCTGTACCGGCAGCTGGCGGCGGCCAAGGTCGAGCCACGGCCCTATCCGATCGCGGCATCGGCCGCGCCCTAGACGCCGAGCAACCTCTCCGCATTGCCATGCGCGATGGCTTCGCGATCCGCGTCGCTGATCGGCAACTTTTCCAGAAACGCGCGCGCCTCGGTCATAGAGCCATAAGGATAATCGACCGAGAACATGATGCGCGAGGCGCCGACATTGGCGATGAGGTCGGCGAAGGTCGGCGCGTAATTGAAGCCGCCGAAGGTGTAATGCAAATTCTCGCGCATGTAGTCGCCGAGCGGGCGCTTCGGCCCCGCGCCCGGCGGCAGCATCGCGGCCGAGGCTTCGATGCGCGGCATCATGAAAGGCAGTGCCTCGCCGAGATGGCCGATCACCATCTGCAATTTCGGAAAGCGGTCGAACACGCCGGCGAGCACCATGCGCAGGATGTGCATGCCGGTCTCGATATGCCAGCCCCATCCCGGCCCGGCGATCATGAAGGTCGTCGCCGGGTGAAAGCCTGAATACGACGCCTGCATCACCGCCGGCGGCGGCAAAGTCGGATGCAGATAGATCGGCACGTTCAGCGCCTCGGCGCGCGCCAGGATCGGCGCATAGAACGGATCGTCGAGATAGCGGCCGCGATTGTGCCCGTTGATATTGGCGCCCTTGAAGCCGAGTTCGCGCACGCAGCGCGTCAGTTCGTCGGCCGCCGCGTCGGGCGCGCCGGTCGGCAGCGAGGCGAAGCCGGCGAAGCGTTTGGGATGCCGGCGCAATGCCGCGCCGAGCAAATCGTTGGCGTCGCGGGCGACAGTGATGGCTTCCGCGCCTTCCGCTTGCTCGGTGCCGGGATAATTGAGCGACAGCACCTGCATCTCGACGCCGGCCTCATCCATCGCCGCGACGCGGCCGTCGCCGAAATCGGCGAGTTTGGCGAAGGTCGCGGCGGCGCGCTCGCCACCGGCGCGCAGCATGGCCTCCCTGAAGCCTTTGCCCGGGCCGTCGAGAAACGCCGGCGTGGTGAAGTGTTCTTCAAGAGCAATGAGGCGCATGGCGGTCCTTGGCAAAGCGGGAGAAGCGGGTCAGGCCGGACCATCCTACACCTCCCCGCTCCACTGACATCGGGTTTACCCGATGTCAGCAAATTAAATGCTCAAGTCGGCTACAGCCGACTTGAGAGCCGAATGCCTAAACGCCGACGCCAGGCACAAAGGCATAGACACGGATCGCAACGATCGCCGCCAGCACAGCCGCGACGCCGGCGGCGATCGCCAGGGCTTTAATGACGCGCAGCGCCGCCTTGCGCGCGTTCGCCCGCGTGGCGGTCTTGACGGTCTTGGCGCCGGGGCAGGCATCATCCCAATGAATCGACAGGGTCATGCTCGCCTCCATCAGTGGCCGGGGACCGCCGCGCCCTTGGCGGGTTGCGGCGATGAAGCGGCGTCGTAGCAGGCCAGCCGCACGCCGCTGTCGGCGATGCGCTCGCAGTCGGCCGGGCCGCGCGAAGCGGCCATCACCAGGATGGCCAGCAAGGCGGCGGCGCCGGCAGCGATCAGCCCCCAGGAATGTCCCGCACGGGCGCTGTCGGCGTCATATTTCTCATCGTAGGGGTCATAGCGGGGGGTCATCTCCACCTCCATGTTCAACAGGCCTCTTGGCCACGACAGGAAAATGGCGGCGCCGGCATCAGAACGCGATGCGGAAATGGGGCGCGCCGTATCAAGGCGGCATAAAGAGCGGCGGCAGGCGGCTGAATTTTCCCCCTTGACTGTATAAATACCTAGGTTTATATACGCAGCTATCCCGTCCCAACTAACGAGGGGCGTTTGATCAGCGTCGTCAGATGCTGGGGCGGGGAGCGGTGGCTGGTCGGGGCGTTGGAGATGCGACGCAAACACCCGATCGGCGGTCCAAGCCGCTTGGTCCCGATGCGCCAGCCGCGCATCACTGGGGCGGAAGTGCGCCTTCGCGCGCGCTGTCTAATGCAAAAGCCGGGATACCACCGGCCGGAGCCAGAGACGGCGGCGTAAGGTGCAAGGAAACCCCGCAGCGGTGGATAGGCATGTCCTAAAGCAAGAGGAAGCCTGAAAAGGTCAGTCCACCGGGGGTCAAGCGGAGCAAACCTATAAACACCGCGCGCGGAGCGCCGGGAGATCCGGCAACTGCGTGACGACGATGCCTGTGCATACAAACTCAAACACCATGCACAGGGTTACGGGGTTGTTGTGACCCCGGCGTTCCGCGCGCCCTCGTTTTATCGGGGCGATGAAGGAAGGCACTTTGGAATAAGGGCGTGCCCGGCGCCTTACAAAAAATACGGGCGGTGAATCACGTCTGGATTCAACTGTCGTCCCCGCGCACGCGGGGACCCATACGCCGCGGCACCCGCTTAGTGCAGAGCAGAAGTTGACTTGCTGCTTCACCTTCTACCGAAATGCTTGGGATTATGGGTCCCCGCTTTCGCGGGGACGACACCGTAAGCGGCGCGCAAATCAAAAAAGGAACCGCCTCACAATTCCGTGCGTTCAATCCCGGGGAACAAACGAGGAGGTACCTCATGCCGCGCGGCGACAAGTCAGCCTACACCGACAAGCAGAAGCGCAAGGCCGAACATATCGAGGAGGGCTACGAGGATCGCGGCGTGTCGAAGGACGAAGCCGAACGCCGCGCCTGGGCTACCGTCAACAAGGAAAGCCATGGCGGCAAGAAGTCCGGCTCCGGCCGCGGCAAAAAGGAAAGCCACGCCGCTTCGCGCAAGGGCGGCAAATTGGGCGGCAAGGCGTCCGCCGCGCGATCGAAAGCGGCGAAATCGCGCTCGGCCAAAAAGGCGGCGCGCACGCGCAAGAAGAAGCACTGATGTCGCCTGGAAGCGCTTTAACGGTTGCGCCCCGGCGTCAGGAAAATGCTTTCAAACGTATTCGACGGCGGATCAAACGCTGGCGCGCGTTGTCTTTCGCGACGCCGGGAACTGTCGCGGCGCAGCGCGGCCGGCGCGTCGCCGGTGATAACGATGCGGGTGTCCTTCACATTGGCTCGCACCAGCGCGAACAAAGCCGCCGCATTGTCCGGGTGCAACCTGATACAGCCATGCGAGGCCGGACTGCCGAGACGCGAGATCTCGTAACTGCCGTGAATGGCATAGCCGCCGTGAAAGAAAATCGAATGCGGCATCGGCGACCAGTCATATGTCCGCGAGAACCATTTCACCGCCAGACGCTCCGGCCGATAGCTGCCGTTCGGCGTGCGATAGCCGGTCCGGCCGGTCGACACCGGAAATTCATAACGGGTGAAGCCATCGACGGTCGCCGTCAGCCGCTGCGTCGACTTGTCGACGGTGATGATAATTTCGGCCCACGCCGGCGCGGCAACGCCGAACAGCATGGCAACAATGGCAATCGCAAGCGTCAGACGCGGCACGGCAGGTTCCCCCGCGCCAATCTCCCGTTCTTTGCCGACAATAGCCAGTGCCGGACCGGGCGCGCCTCTGTCTTCGTTAAGCCATGGTTAACCATAAAATCTTCGGCTGTGCCGTGGCTTTTGCGCCTGGCCGCCGTTGGAACATGGATGCAGGCCGATAAACCATCGCCGGTATTTAACCTGACAGCCGGCGGTCGACCCGCTAAATTGGAACCATCATGTTGACCAGAATTGCCATCTGCTTCGGATTCATGCTGGCGCTGGCCGGCAGCGCCGCAGCCATCGACAACGGCAAGCCCGCGGCAACGCCGGAAAAGCCCGCGGCGGCGCCGGAAAAGCCCGCCGCCGACGCCAAAGACGCCGGCAAGACGGAAGCGTCGCCTGCCAAGCAGTTGTTCGCCGCCAAACCGCTGCCGAGCCTGGGGCAGGCGATGGCCATTGGCTATTACCCGCGCGGCTGTTTGCAAGGCGGCGTCGCGCTGCCGGTCAACGGGCCGACGTGGCAGGTCATGCGCGTGTCGCGCAACCGCAACTGGGGCCATCCGAGCCTCGTCAAATTCCTGGAGAAATTCGCGCCGGCCGCCGCCAAGGCCACCGGCTGGAATGGCATTCTGGTCGGCGACATGGCGCAGCCGCGCGGCGGCCCAACCCCGTTCGGCCATATGAGCCATCAGACCGGGCTCGACGTCGACGTCTGGTTCATGCCGATGCCCGCCCACGTTCTCAGCGCGGAGGAGCGCGAGAAAACCGCGGCGACCAATCTCGTCTCCGACGACTGGCTGCGCGTCAATCCGAAGACCTGGACGCCAGCGCACGCCGCTTTCATCCGCACCGCGGCCGAGCAGCCAGCGGTCGAGCGCGTACTGGTCAATGCCGCGATCAAAAAAGAAATGTGCCGGATGCAGGGCGACAAGCATCCCGCCTGGATGGCGAAGGTGCGGCCCTGGTATTCCCATCACGACCATATTCACGTCCGGCTGGAATGCCCGGCCGGCTCGCCCGATTGCCGCAAGCAGCCGTCGATATCCAGCGAAATTGGTTGCGACAAGAGCCTCGATTTCTGGTTCTCAAGCAAGGTTCTGCACATCAAGCCGAAGATTGGCGGCAAGCCGCCACGGCCCTTGACCATGGCCGACCTGCCGCCCGCCTGTCAGAGCGTGCTGGCCGCGCCGGCTGCGTCAAACAACTAGCGGATATGCAAGGGCCGCGATGATCGCGGCTGGCGCCGCGCGCCGAAACATGCGATCCGGTTGCCGGAAAATTCTCCATTCGTGTTCGATCGGATATCAGTCATGCAACTCTGCCGCTTCAACGATAATCGCCTCGGTCTTGTCGAAGGCGATCGTGTCAAGGACGTTACCGCCGCGCTCAAGATTTTGCCGGCGTCCCACTATCCGCTGCCCACTTACGATCTGATGATCGCCAACCTGCCGGCGATCCGCGCCGAAGTGGAAAAGCTCGCCAAGGATGCGAAGGTCCTGGCGTTCGCGGATTGCAAGCTTCTGTCGCCGGTCGCCAATCCGGGCAAGATCGTCGCAGCTCCCGTGAACTACAAGAAGCATCTCGAGGAAGCCCAGAGCGATCCCGAACTGCATCATCAGAACCAGATCGCGGAAATCCAGCGCGTCGGCCTGTTCCTGAAGGCGACCAGCTCGCTCGGCGGCGCCGGCGACGACATCGTCATTCGTCATCCCGACCGCCGCACCGATCACGAGATCGAACTGGTCGCCGTCATCGGCACCAAGGCCGACCGGGTGAAGCGCGAAGACGCGATGAAGCATATCGCCGGTTATTGCATCGGCCTCGATATCACCGTGCGCGGCCCGGAAGAGCGTAGCTTGCGCAAGTCGATCGACACCTATTCGGTGATGGGCCCCTATATGGTCACCGCCGACAGCGTAAAGAACCCTGACAAACTCGCATTCGAGCTGACCGTGAACGGCGAGACGCGGCAGAAGTCCAACACCAGCGATCTGATCATCGGCATCGCCGACCTGATTGTGTTCGCCTCGGCCTATTACACCTTGATGCCCGGCGACCTGTTGATGACCGGCACGCCCGACGGCGTCGGCCCGATCAAGTCCGGCGACGTCATCGATGCCCGCATCGACCAGTTGGGCTCGATGAAGGTGAAGGTGCGCTAACTACGCGACCGGCAGCACGTTGGTATATTTCACCTGCTCAAGCGCGAAGCTCGACTCGATCGAGGCAATGCCCTCCAAACGAGTGAGCTTCGTCTTGAGAAAGCGTTCATAGGCGGCCAGGTCCGGCACCACGACGCGCAACCAGTAATCGCGCGGGCCGGTCATCAGGTAGCATTCCAGCACCTCCGGCCAGCGCGCGATCGTCTTGGCGAATTTATCGAGCAGGTCTTCCTTCTGCTTTTCCAGCTTGACCGAAATGAAGACGCTGACCGGCAACCCGGCCGCGCGCTGGTCAAGCACCGCGACGTAGCGTGCGATGACGCCGGACTTCTCAAGGATACGCACGCGGCGCAGACAGGGCGATGGCGACAGTCCGACCTTGCCGGCGAGGTCGTTGATGCTGACGCGGCCATCGACCTGCAACAAAGCGAGGATTTTCAGGTCGACCGCGTCCAGCGCCGAAATTGGCATAAGGCACCTGTTTTTCTCGGAAAAATGATTGAAAGAGCTAATCCAGTCCAAATTTATAACCGCAATTAGCATGCATCGCCAGCGCCCACGGCTCATAATCGCACGATGCAAAAGCCGACTGAAGTATCCGCGGATAAACTCGCGAGCCTCTCCGCCCTCGAGCGCAAGGTGCTGTGGCTGGCCAGCTGGACCATCCACAATGCCAATCACCTGCGCGACAACGATGACGGACTGAAGGTCGGCGGCCATCAAGCCTCCTCGGCCTCGCTCGCCACCATCATGACGGCGTTGTATTTCGACGTGCTGCGGCCGCAGGACCGCGTCGCGGTCAAGCCGCATGCCTCGCCGATCTTTCACGCCATCCAGTATCTGCTCGGCAAGCAGACGAAAGAGAAGCTGGAAGCCTTCCGCGGCTACAAGGGCGCGCAGAGTTATCCGTCGCGCACCAAGGACACCGACGATGTCGATTTCTCGACCGGCTCGGTGGGCCTGGGCGTCGCGCAGACCTTGTTTTCGTCGCTGGTACAGGACTACGTGCGCGCGCATGGCTGGGCGAAGGATCGCCCGGAAGGCCGCATGGTGGCTTTGGTCGGCGATGCCGAACTCGACGAAGGCAATATCTTCGAGGCGCTGCTCGACGGCTGGAAGCAGGGCTTGCGCAATTGCTGGTGGATCATCGACTACAACCGGCAGAGCTTAGATGCCGTCGTGCGCGAAGGCCTGTGGGAGCGATACGAACAGCTGTTCAAGAATTTCGGCTGGGACGTGGTCATCGTCAAATACGGTTCGCTGCAACAGGCGGCTTTCAAGGAGCCGGGCGGCGACAAGCTTAAAGTCTGGATCGACAATTGCCCGAACCAGCTCTATTCGGCGCTGGTCTTTGCCGGCGGCGCGGCGTGGCGCAAGCGACTCAATGACGAGATCGGCGACCAGGGCAATGTCTCACAATTAATCGCGTCGCGCAGCGATGACGAACTGGCCGCACTGATGAACAATCTCGGCGGCCACGATTTGCCGGCCGTGCTGGCCGCGCTGCATGGTGCGCATGCCGAGAAGCCGACCTGCTTCATCTGCTACACGGTGAAAGGCTTCGGCCTGCCAATGGCCGGGCACAAAGACAATCACGCCGGCATGATGACGCCGGCGCAGATGGAAACCTTTCAGTCCGCGATGGGCGTGCGTGCCGGACACGAGTGGGACAAGTTTGAAGCCATCGCGCAGCCGGAAGCGATACAGGCCTTCCTCGACAAGGTGCCATTCGCCGCCGGCAAGAACCGCCGCCTGAGCGCGCCGACAATTGAAGTGCCAGCCGAGATCCCGATAACCATTCAGCCGACGATGGCGACGCAGACCGGCTTCGGCGCCATCTTGAATGAAATCGGCCGTGGCGACAGCGAATTCGCGCGCCGCATCGTCACGACGTCGCCCGACGTGACGGTGTCGACCAATCTCGGGCCGTGGGTGAACCGGCGCGGCCTGTTCGCCCGCGAGATCATGAAGGACACGTTCAAGAGCGAACACATTCCATCGACCTTCAACTGGGAATTCTCGCCGCAAGGCCAGCACATGGAGCTTGGCATCGCCGAGATGAACCTGTTCATCATGCTGTCGGCGCTCGGCCTGTCGCATTCGATCAACGGCGAACGGCTGCTGCCGATCGGCACGCTCTACGATCCGTTTATCGCCCGCGGTCTCGATGCGCTTAATTACGCCTGCTATCAGGACGCCCGCTTCATGGTGGTGGCGACGCCGTCCGGCATCACTTTGGCCGGAGAAGGCGGCGCGCATCAATCGATCGCCGAGCCATTGATCGGCATGGCGCAGGATGGCCTCGCATCGTTTGAACCGGCCTTCGTCGACGAACTTTCCGTCATCATGAACTGGGCCTTCGGCTATATGCAGAAGGACGGAAGCGGCGAGGCGTCGGAAAAGAACTGGCTGCGCGACGAAACCGGCGGCTCCGTTTATTTGCGGCTGTCGACGCGACCGATCGAGCAGATGCGGCGCGAGATGACCGAGGGGCTGCGCAGCGAGATCGTCGACGGCGCTTACTGGCTGCGCAAGCCGGGCCCGAATTGTCAGGTAATCGTCGCCTATACCGGCGCCGTCGCGCCGGAGGCCATCGCCGCCGTCGGCCTGATGGCTGAGGACCGCCGCGACATCGGCCTGCTCGCGGTGACATCCGCCGACCGCCTCAATGCCGGCTGGAGCGCAGCGCAACGCGCCCGCGAGCGCGGCCAGGTGCATGCGCGCTCGCATATCGAACGGCTGCTCGGCGATCTGCCGTCCAATTGCGCGATCGTCAGCGTCGTCGATGGCCATCCGGCGACGTTGGCGTGGCTGGGTGCCGTGCAGGGCAATCGCACGCGCGCGCTAGGCGTCGAGCATTTCGGCCAGACCGGCACCTTGGCCGATCTGTACCGGCACTACGGCATCGACACGAATGCCATCATCGCCGCGGCGCAGGCGATTGCGCCGGGCAAGCCTATCAGGTTCTTGAAAGCGTTGCCCTAGCGCTTCGCATCTTCCGCGATCATCGCCGCGCCTTTTTCGGCGATCATCATGGTCGGCGAATTGGTGTTGCCAGATGTAATCGATGGCATCACCGAGGCATCGATGACGCGCATGCCGTCAATGCCGATAACGCGCAGCCTGCTATCGACCACCGCGCGCGGATCGTCATCGCGGCCCATGCGCGCGGTGCCGACGGGGTGGAAGATCGTCGTGCCGATATCGCCGGCGGCTTTTTCCAGCGCCGCTTCGTCGTCGCTGCGGATACTTTCGCCCGGCAGATATTCGACCGGCGCATATTTACGCAACGCATCCTGAGAAACGATGGAGCGCGTAACACGAATCGAATCGGCGGCGACGCGGCGATCTTCCGGCGTCGATAGATAATTCGGCGCAATCGCCGGGCCCTGCGCCGCATCGGCGGATTTGAGTGTGAGTTGCCCGCGCGAGGTCGGCCGCAAATTGGCGACGCTCGCCGTGAAGGCCGGAAACGGATGCAGCGGATCGCCGAACTTTTCCAGCGACAATGGCTGAACGTGATACTGGATGTTGGCGCGGTCCTGATGCGGATCGGATTTGGTGAAAGCGCCAAGCTGCGACGGCGACATGGTCATCGGTCCGCGCCGCCGCAGGAAATAGTCGAGGCCCATGCCGACGCGGCCAGCCAGAGACGCATTAATAGCGTTCAGCGTCTTGACGCCCGACACCTTGTAGATCGTGCGCAGCTGCAGATGGTCCTGCAGATTGCTGCCAACGCCCGGTTTATCGAGAACCGCCGCGATGCCATGGTGCGCCAACTGCGCTGCCGGGCCGACGCCCGACAGCATCAGCAGATGCGGCGAGCCGATGGCGCCGGCCGAGAGAATGACTTCGCCGCGACAGCGCGCGACACGCGCTTCGCCGTTCTGCCGCCAGCGCACGCCGGTGGCGCGCTTTCCGGTGAATTCGACAGTTTCCGCAAGGCAGCCTGATTCGACGCGAAGGTTTTTGCGCCTCATGACCGGCTTTAAAAATCCGCGCGCCGCCGACCAGCGCCGGCCGCGCTTCTGGTTGACGTGAAAATAGCCAATGCCTTCGTTGTCGCCGGTATTGAAATCGTCGACCGCCGGAATGCCGTACTGCACGGCCGCCTGCCGGAAGGCTTCGAGGATTTCCCACGACAGCCTTTGCCGTTCGACGCGCCACTCGCCACCCGACGCATGCTCATCGCTCGCGATGAAATGGTCGACATGCTTGCGGAAGAACGGCCGGACGTCGTCCCACGACCAGCCGGGCAGGCCGAGCTGGCGCCACTGGTCGTAATCGGTTGCCTGCCCCAGCATGTAGATCATGCCGTTGATCGCCGACGAGCCGCCGATCACCTTGCCGCGCGGATAGTTCAGCGAGCGGCCGTTGAGGCCGGGCTCCGGCTCGGTCTTGAACATCCAGTCGGCGCGCGGATTGCCGATGGCGAACAGATAGCCGACCGGAATGTGAAACCAGATCCAGTTGTCGCGGCCGCCGGCTTCCAGCAGCAGCACCCGCTTGGTCGGGTCGGCCGACAGCCGGTTGGCCAGCACACAGCCGGCCGAGCCTGCGCCGACGATGATGTAGTCGAACTCGCCCTCGATGGGCGTCGCATTGGCCATTTCGTCCCCTCGACCTTCTCTCGCATTGGACTTTACCTTGACCTGCGAGACTTGCTAGGCTTGTGTCATGTCCCGCGGCCCACTGTGCGTGCGCCGCTAGCGAGCCGGAACGGCGGTTCCGACCAAGATCGTCAGTTATCACGATTTTTGCCCGCCGGCGCTGTTATGGCGCCCGAGGAGAACCGCCATGTCTGCCAGAATTTTCCCGAGCATTCTTGCAATCGTCAGTCTTTTGCTAGGCGCCGCGCAACCTTTGGCGGCGCAGGAAGCCATCACCGTCTTCGCCGCCGCGTCGCTGAAGAATGCGCTCGACGACGCCAATACCGCCTTCACCAAGGCCACCGGCACCAAGGTCACGGCGAGCTATGCCGCTTCCTCGGCGCTGGCCAAACAGATCGAGCAAGGCGCGCCGGCCGATGTGTTCATCTCCGCCGACCTGCAATGGATGGATTACGTTGCGCAGAAGAAGCTGATCAAGCCTGACACGCGCGTCAATCTGCTCGGCAACAAGCTTGTGCTGATAGCACCAACCGATTCCAAGCTCGATAAGGTGACCATCGCCAAGCCTTTCGACGTCGCCAGACTTGCCGGCGACGGCCGCATCGCGGTCGCCGACGTCAAAGCTGTGCCGGCAGGGCTTTACGCCAAGGCGGCGCTTGAAGCGCTGGATGGCTGGAAGGCCGCCGAGCCGAAATTGGCGATGGCCGAGAACGTGCGGGCCACGCTCGCTTTCGTCGCTCGCGGCGAAACGCCTATTGGAATCGTTTATGAGACCGACGCCAAGGTGGAGCCGAAGGTGAAAGTCATTGGCGTCTTTCCGGATGGCTCGCATCCGCCGGTGGTCTATCCGGTCGCCGCGACGTCGACGACGATCAATGCCGCGATGTTGACCTATCTCGATTTCCTGCGCACCGGCGCGGCGAAGGCGATTTTCGAGAAATACGGCTTCAGTTTTTTGATCAAGCCGGTGTCATAATAACGAATGTTCGATCTCACTCCCCAGGACTGGGTCGCGGTGCAACTGTCGCTGCGCGTCGCTTTGGTTGCGACCGCGGTGGCGCTGCCGTTCGGCGTCGCCGTCGCCTATGTGCTGGCGCGCAAAAATTTCTGGGGCAAGTCGCTGCTCGACGCGATGGTGCATCTGCCTTTGGTGTTGCCGCCGGTCGTCACCGGTTATCTGCTGCTGATCACGCTCGGACGCCGCGCCCCCGTTGGGGCGTGGCTCGCCGATCATCTCGGCATCGTGTTTTCGTTTCGCTGGACGGGAGCTGCGCTCGCCTGCGGCGTCATGGCCTTTCCGCTGGTGGTGCGGCCGATCCGGCTATCCATCGAAGCCATCGACCGGCGACTGGAGGATGCGTCGAAGACGCTCGGCGCTAACGGCTTCTGGGCTTTCGCCACCATCACGTTGCCGCTGGCGCTGCCGGGCATCATTGCCGGCTCCATGCTCGGCTTCGCCAAGGCGCTCGGCGAATTCGGCGCGACGATTACCTTCGTTTCCAACATTCCCGGCGAGACGCAAACCATCTCGGCGGCGATCTATACGCTGACCCAGGTGCCGGACGGCGACCGCGCCGCGATGCAATTGGTGCTGGTGTCCATGGTCATTTCGGTGGCCGCGCTGGTGGCATCGGAGTGGCTGGCGCGGCGCGCGCAAGCCAGATTGCACGGCGCATGATCCCGAAAAGTGGAACCCGGTTTTCGGATAAGATCATGCGCAAATGGAAATGTGCCTGAATGCTAGCCGTCGCCGTCGAAAAGAACCTCGGTACTTTCAGCGTCAATGCCCGCTTCGACAGCGAAGGCGGCGCTACTGGCCTGTTCGGGCCGTCCGGCGCCGGCAAGACCAGCATCATCAACATGATCGCCGGGCTGATGATGCCCGACCGCGGCCGCATTGCGCTTGATGACTTCGTGCTGTTCGATAGCGCCACGGGCACCGACATGAAGGTGGCACAGCGGCGCATCGGCTATGTGTTTCAGGACGGCCGGCTGTTTCCGCATGTGTCGATCCGGCGCAATCTCGATTACGGCCGCTGGATGGGCGGCCACCCGGCCGACCCGGCCGCTTTCGCGCATGCGGTCGATCTGCTCGACATTGGCCACCTGCTCGATCGCCGGCCTGGCAAACTGTCGGGCGGCGAGCGCCAGCGTGTCGCCGTCGGCCGCGCGCTGCTGATGCGGCCGCGCCTGCTACTGCTCGACGAGCCGCTTGCCTCGCTCGACGCCGGCCGCAAGGACGATATCCTGCCGTACCTGGAACGCCTGCGCGACGAGGCCAAGGTGCCGATGATCTACGTCAGCCACGATGCCAACGAGGTGAAGCGCATCGCCTCGCGCGTCGTGCGTGTCGAAGGCGGCAAGGTGGTGGCGGTGGGTGGAACTGATTTATTGAATTCGTAATCGTCGTCCCCGCGAAGGCGGGGACCCATGCACCGCAGCCTCTCGATAGTACACGGCGTATAGGTCCCCGCCTTCGCGGGGACGAAAAAAAATGCGCTACACTATCTTCATGTTCCCGCCCTCCCGAATCGTCTGCCTGACCGAAGAGACCGTCGAGACGCTTTATCTCCTCGGCGAGGACGCGCGCATTGTCGGCGTCTCCGGCTATGCGGTGCGGCCGCCGCAGGTGCGCAAGGAAAAGCCGCGCGTCTCGGCCTTCATCTCCGCCGACGTGCCGAAAATTCTGGCGCTTGAGCCAGACCTTGTTCTGACATTCTCGGATTTGCAGGCCGACATTGTCGCCGACCTGATCCGCGCCAATGTCGCGGTTCACGCTTTCAATCAGCGCGACCTCGCCGGCATCTTCGACATGATCCGAACGCTTGGCGCGCTGGTGGGACAGCCGCAAAATGGCGACATGCTGGCGCGCACTTTCGAGGGTCGCCTCGAACTGGTGCGTGCGTGGGGCAAAGCCTTGCCCCGTCACCCACGTGTCTATTTCGAGGAATGGGACGAGCCGATGATTTCCGGCATCCGCTGGGTGTCGGAGTTGATCGAGGCCGCCGGCGGTATCGACGTTTTCCCCGACCTCAGCCAGCGCAAAAACGCCAGGGACCGAATCGTCTCGCCCGAGGCCGTCATCGCCGCCCGGCCCGACATCATCATCGGCTCCTGGTGCGGCAAGAAATTCGTGCCCGCAAGAGTCGCCGCCCGGCCCGGTTTTGCCGCTATACCGGCAGTCGCCTCCGGCTGGCTGCGCGAGATCAAATCAACCATCATCCTGCAGCCCGGTCCGGCAGCGCTGACCGACGGCCTCGACGCACTGGTCCAGATCGTCGCCGAATGGGTGGAAAACCAGCCCCCTTCCATGCTAGGGTAGAGTTCGCTGCGGAAAACAAGGAATTCGACCGATGCCCGTCCAGACGCAAAAGCCCGCCGTTACGCTGTCCGCTCTCTGGCCGGATCTGGCGCTGGTGGCGTTTCTGATCGCGTTCGACGTGGTCGCGCGGCTCCTGCCGCATGCCTACGGCTTCCTGCCGATCGCGGCGAGCGGCCTGTTCGCGGCCCGCGTTCTGAAGCTTCCGGCGCTGGCGATCGTCGTTCCAGTCGTGGCGATGTCGGTTTCGTCTTGGCTGGCCTTCGGTCATGACGACTGGCGCGTGGCGCTGATCGTCTATACGGCGATCTCGATCCCGGCGATTGTCGGCATCCTGTCGCGCGGGAAACTTGGCGCCGTCGGCACCGTGGCGATCATGCTGCCCTGCTCGCTGGCGTTCTTTGCCCTGTCGAATTTCGCGGTGTGGGCATTCAGCGGTATGTACAGCCTCGACCTCGCCGGCCTGACCCAGTGCTACATCGCCGCGCTGCCGTTCCTGCAATATACCGTCGCCGGCGACATGTTCTGGACCGCGGTGCTGTTCGGCGGCTATTGGGCCATTCAGCACGTGCCCGCGCTGGCGCGGCGGTAAAGCGCCAATTCATTAGCCGATCCACTTCTGCAGGCGTCGCCAAAGCGCCCTGGCGCGACCGGGCATTGTCGACTGCTCTTCCGCCTCGGCCAGCCGCAGGCCGACCGTGCCGACGCGGCCGCTCTCGACCTTGTGCGCCAACAGTGCGATCGGCCCGAGCTGGACGATGTCGCCCGACTTGGCGGCGCGGCCGAGTTTTTCGGTGAACAATTCGGCCAACGACACCTCGACATGGTCTGCGGCGACCTGCAACCCGTAAATATCGGCGAGCGCGCCGAGCGTCGCTGTGCCGGGCACGAAGAAGTCGCCAAGCAGTTCCGGCTCCGGCGCGCGCGGCGGCGGCATGTTCACGAAGAAGCGGTCGAGCGCCTGCGCCTTTTCCGGCGGCGCCAGCAAATAGACATAGTCGCCGACGCGCACGGGCTCGGCTTCCGCCGGCGTCATGATCTCTTCCTTGCGGATCACCAGGGTCGGCCGCGCCCAGTTCGGGATGAGGCCGCGGCGCAAATACGGGCTGTTGGCCGACACCGGATAGCCGACGATCTCGCGCGCCAACTGGCCGGGCAGGTCGAGTTCGACGCGCCGCGGCAGCGGATCGCTGCGCGCGAATGACATGCCGAGCTTGCGAGCCGACAGCGCCACGGTCCAGCCCTGGATCAACAGCGACGACAGGACGACCACGAAGGCGACGTCGAAGTAAAGATGAGCGCCCGGCAAGCCGACCATCAGAGGGATCGACGCCAGGAAGATCGCCACCGCGCCGCGCAAGCCCACCCAGGAGATAAACAATTTCTCGCGCCAGGAATAGGTGAACGGCGCCAGACACAGGAAAACCGCCGCCGGCCGCGCCACCAGCATCAGCACCAGCGCCACCGCGATGGAACCCAGTAAGTTGGACGCGAGCCGCTCGGGCCAGACCAGCAGGCCGAGCAGCACGAACATCACGATCTGCGCCAGCCAGGTGATGGCGTCGAGAAACACCACCACCGAATTGTGCGCGCGGGTTTGCCGGTTGCCGACAATAAGGCCGGCGAGATAGACGGCCAGGAAACCCGACGAATGCACGGCGTTGCCGAACGCGAAGACGACCAGCGCACTGATGGCGACGAAGGGCGCGTGAAGACCCTGCGCCAGCGGCACACGGTTGAGCACCAGGGTAATGATCCGCCCGCCGCCATAGCCGATAATGCCGCCGAGGACCGTGTCGCGCAGCAGTGTTACAGCGGCCTGCGACCAGCTCTGTCCACCGACGGCGAGAATCTCGACCAGCAGCAGCGCAAGGAACACCGCGAAGGGATCGTTGGTGCCGGATTCGACTTCCAGCGTGCCGCGCACGCGCGGCCGCAGGCGCAAACCGCCGGCATTGATCAACAGGAACACAGCCGCGGCGTCGGTCGAGGCGACCACCGCCCCCATCAGCAGGGCCTCGATCCAGCCGATGCCGAGGACATATTTAGCCACCGGCGCGGTCAGCAAGGTGGTGATCAGGACGCCGGCGGTCGCCAGCACCACCGACGGGGCGACCACGCTGCGAATGCTGGCAAAGCGCGTGCGCAGACCGCCGTCAAACAGGATCAGCGCCAGCGCGATGGAACCGACCGTGTAGGCGGTGGCGACATCGTCGAATTTGACGCCGCCGGGGCCGCCCTCACCGGCCAGCATGCCGACGAGCAGGAACACCAGCAGCAAGGGCGCACCGAACCGCAAGGCGACCAGGCTCGAAAGGATGCCGGCCATGACCAGCAGACTGCCTAGAAGTATCGCAATACTGACGGTGTCGAGCGAGGCCATATCTAACTCGTCATTCCGGGGCGCCCGCCGAAAGGCGGGCGAGCCCGGAATCCAGGGGCTATAAATTACTGACTGATTTGATCATAAAGGTCGACCCATTGCGGGTTCGACTCTTCAATTAGTCGCAATTTCCAAGCCCGCCGCCATTTCTTGATCTCCTTCTCGCGGAGAATGGCGTTGGTCGGATCGTCGTAAACCTCGAACCAAACCAACCGATGGACGTCGTAGCGCTTGGTAAAGCCCGGCTTCAACTTGTTCTTATGTTCGTAAATGCGGCGAACCAGATCCCGCGTCACGCCGACATACAGCGTTCCGTTACGATCACTGGCGAGAAGATACACATAGTAGGCCATTGTCCGTGGCCCCTGGATTCCGGGCCCGCGGGCATGCGCCCGCGTCCCGGAATGACGAAAGTCTAGAAATTCACCTTGTCGCCGCCCTTGAGCGACAGGATTTCGCGCGCCTCGTCCGGATTGGCGATCTCGAGGCCGAGGCCTTCGAGGATCTGACGCACCTTGGTCACCTGCTGGGCATTGGATTCGGCCAGTTTGCCGGGGCCAAGCCAGAGCGAATCTTCCAGGCCGACGCGGACATTGCCACCCATCGCCGCGGCGATGGCCGCGACCTTCATCTGGTTGGCGCCGGCGCCAAGCACCGACCAGTGATAATTATCGCCGAGCAGCCGGTCAGCGGTGCGTTTCATCATGATGACGTCTTCGGGGTGCGCGCCGATGCCGCCGAGAAGGCCGAACACCGACTGCACGAAGACCGGCGCCTTGATCAGGCCGCGATCGAGGAAATGCCGCAACGTATAAAGATGGCCGATGTCGTAGCACTCGACCTCGAAGCGGGTGTTGTTCTCGGCGCAAGTGGTTAGAATGAATTCGATATCGGCGAGCGTGTTCTTGAAGAAGCCTTTGCGGGAACCTTCGAGATACGGCTCTTCCCAGTCGTGCTTGAACTTGCCCTTGAAGCGCGGGATCATCGGGTAGAGCCCGAAATTCATCGTACCCATATTGAGCGACGCGACTTCCGGCTTGAGCGAAGCGGCAGGCTTCACGCGCTCTTCCACGGTCATGGTCGGCGACCCGCCGGTGGTGAGGTTGACCACCACGTTCGAGCGCTGCTTGATCACCTTAAGAAAGGGAAGGAAGGCCTCCGGCGTCTGGTCGGGCCGGCCGTCCTGCGGGTTGCGGGCATGCAGATGGACGATCGCAGCGCCGGCTTCGGCGGCGCCGATGGCGGCATCGGCGATCTCCTGGGCCGTGACCGGCAGATGCGGCGACATTGACGGCGTGTGAATCGAGCCGGTTACGGCGCAAGTTATGATGACCTTGGGCGACTTCGCCATGAGCTATCCATCCCCGTGATATGAGCGTTGCGGTTTCTTTGTTAGACGTCGGGCGCGATCCTAGATACTAGTGCCGCCGATTTGAAGTTCCTGCATCACCTGCAGCAGATTCGTTCAGGAACTTCAAATCGATTAGCGGCACTAGAATCATATACATGCTAGTGCCCCTTAGTTTCCGAAGTTCGTGTCGGAGCCTGTTTCAATGTATCACGAACTTCGGAAACGGGGCACTAGGCGGCTCTAAGTCACCTGCGGCAAACGAAGGACAGCCATCCTGACCGAGCAGCAACCCAAGGTGGCCCGTATGTCGGGAGTGCTGATCGGCACCTTGTGCGGCACCGGCGCCGCTCTGGCTTGGGCCACGGGTTTCGTCGTCGCCAAACACGGCATCAGCATCGGCTTTTCGCCGGCCGATCTGGCACTGCATCGATTCCTGTGGTCTGGCCTGCTGCTGATGCCGCTGGTACTGCGCGATGGCATCAAGGACCTCGGCGGCGTCGGCTGGGGTCGCGGCGTCGTTGTGTGGATCCTGTCCGGCCCGGCGCAGGCACTCCTTGCCTACACAGGCTTCATCCTCGTGCCGCTCGGGCACGGCACCGTCATTCAGCCGGCGACCGCGGCGCTGTGCGGTATCGTCCTCGCAGCCGTCATGTTGCACGAAAGGCCCTCTGGATCGCGCATTTTGGGCGGTGCAGCCATCACCGCCGGCCTGGTGGTCTTCGGCTTCGAATCGTTGATGACCATCGGGACGCATGGCATTGGCGGCGACCTGCTGTTCGCGCTTGCCGGCGCCTTCTGGGCGATGTTCGGGATATTGCTGAGGACCTGGAACCTGTCCGGCATGCGCGTGGTCGCAGCGGTCGGCGCTTTGTCGGTTCTTGTCTTTGCCCCGCTGCATGGCCTGCTGGTCGGCTATGACACCATCATCCGCATGGGCTGGGCCGAGAATTTGCTGCAGATCGTGGCGCAGGGACTGGTCGCCGGCGTGCTGCCAATTTTCCTGTTCGCGCGCGTGGTGACGCTGCTCGGCGCCGGGCGCGCGGCGACATTCCCCGCGCTGGTGCCCGGCTGCGCACTTATTATCGGCTATTTCGCTCTCGGAAATATTCCAAGTATTCCGCAGCTCATCGGCCTGGCAATCGTGCTGATCGGTTTCAGGCTGACGATGAAGTAGCGATGGTTGCTCAAGGTCACTCCGGCCCCGCATATTTTCCCGCCGTTTCCGGGAACATGCTCTTGATGATCTTCATCTTCGAGATATCGACCGACGCGTCCATGTGCAGGAAAATCGCCGCGTCGCGAAATAACTTCTCGACGCCAAAATCAAGCATCATGCCGTTGCCGCCATGCAGCTCGACCGCGTGCTGCGCGACCTTCATGATTTCTTCCGAGGCAAACAGCTTGACCATGTTGCAGAGAACATCGGCGTCCGGTGACACTTCATCGACCGCGCGCGAGGCATGATCGAGCAGCGCGCGCACCGCTTCGATGCGCGTCGCCATATCGGCGAGCCGCAACGCGACGGCCTGATGCTTGATCAGGATACGGCCGCCCTGAACGTAATTCTGCGCGTATTCGGCCGTTACCTCGAAGGCACGTACGCCAACGCCAAGATTCTTTGAGGCCTGGATGATCTTGCCGGGACGGAAATAGATGCCGGCTGTCGCGAGCGCGGCATCCTGGACCATCAGGTGATCGTCGGGCACGAACATGTCCTCGAACACCAGTTCCCCGTTGTTCATGTAGCGGCAGCCGAGCGTCTCATTGCAGCGAGCGACAGTGAACCCTTTCGTTTCACGCGGCACCAGGAACGACGACGTCCCCTGCAGCATGCCGACCTTGCTGTTGGTATTGGCATAGACGACATAGAGACCAGCATCGTAGCCGTTGGAGATGAATTGCTTGCGGCCATTGATGACCCAGCCGCCATTGGTCTTGACCGCCTTGGTCTGCATCGCCGCTTCAGGCACATTATAGGGTAGCCAGCGATCCGACGCGCCGCGCGGTTCGGTCAGGCAATGCGCCAGGAGAAACTGTGAATCATCGATCAGGCGCTTGAACCATTTTTCCTGCAGATGCTTCGGCGCGAACTGGCGCAGCAACACGGAGACTTTCCAGTTCTGCACCAGCTTGTCGGCGAGGCCTGAATCGCCGCGCGCAATTTCCTCGGAGATGACGGCGAAGGTCTTTACTTCGGTGCCTTTCTCCAGTTCGAGCCCGCCGAACTCCTCCGGCACGCCGAGCGTGCGGATACCGACCTTCTCGGCGCCTTCCAGAATGCTAGCCGGCAAGCGGGCTTCCGGCGTCATCGACCATTCCTGCTTCCAGTTCTGCTTGACGAATGGCAGCACGACATCGTCGACGAAATCGCGGCAGCTCTGACGCATCATTCGCTGGTCGTCGGTTAATCCCCGGTCTTGCATGTGTATAACCTCTTGCTTCCCGCCGCTGCTGATGCCCGGCACCCGTTCAAATTTGATAATGATCTGGTTTGCGCGCCCTTTCCAAGGGGGCTACCCATCTGGCATGTCCCCTATGTCAATTTTTCGCGCAAGGAGTGTTGGCCATGGACGATTTTCAGCAACTGGCCGCAGGAATTTCCGACGCCTTGAAATCGTTCGGCAATGAATTCACCTCGGTCTGGCTGATCGTCCAACTCGGCCTGATCGCGCTCGCCGGCATCGTCGGCACTCTGACCGCGGCGGTCTTGCGCCGCCGCCTCGATATCGTTTCGCTGAGCATGGGCTGGCCGCCGCTGTTGCGGCTTTTCGCGCGCCATTTGCTGGACAATATCGGCACCATTATTTTTGTGCTGACGATCCTCAGCATGCGGCACAGCATGCTGGCGATGACCTGGCCGAGCCGGTCCTACCTGCTAGGCGTCGCCGCGAGTCTGGCCACCGCCTGGGTGGTAATCGCTCTGGTCGCCGGACTGATCCGCAATCAGTTCGTTTATCGCCTGGTCGCGGTATCGGCCTGGGCGCTCGCGGCGCTCAGCATTCTCGGCCTGTTGCAGCCAACGACGGAAGCGCTGGATTCAGTCGCGGTCGTCGTCGGCGGTCTGCGCATTACGCCGCTCCTGGCGATCAAGACCACGGTCCTGATGATGTTCACACTGTGGATGGCGAACGCGGCCAGCGATTTTCTCGACAAGCGGGTGCAAAGCTCCACCGATCTGACACCGTCGATCGCGGTGCTGATCGGCAAGCTGATCCGCCTTCTGCTGATCTCCTTTGCGATTCTGATTGTTTTATCGACGGTCGGCATCGATCTGTCGGCGCTGGCGCTGTTCTCCGGCGCGGTCGGCGTCGGCCTCGGCTTCGGCCTACAGAAGATCGTGTCCAATCTGGTCAGCGGCATCATTCTTCTGGCCGACAAGTCGATCAAGCCGGGCGACGTGATTTCTGTCGGCGACCATTTCGGCCGCGTCGGCAATATGGGCGCGCGCTACACATCGGTCGATACGCGCGACGGCCGCGAATATCTCATTCCGAACGAAGACTTCATCACCCAGCGCGTCGCCAATTGGACCTATTCAAGCGACCTTGTGCGCCTCTTCGTCAAGTTCAACACCACCTATGACAGCGATCCGCGTCAGGCGCAGGAGGCGGCGGTGGAAGCCGCGCTCAGCATCGAGCGCGTTCTGAAAAAGCCGGCGCCGCAATGCATGCTGACTGAGTTCGGCTCGACCTCGATCGAGTTCGAACTGTGGTTCTGGATCAAGGATCCGGCCGCCGGCGTCACCAATGTCAAAAGCGACGTGCTGCTGGCGCTGTGGGACACGCTCGCCAAGCAGGGCGTGAACATCCCGAAGCCCGGCCCGGCGCGGGTGATCTACGAACTGGCGAAAGACAAAGCGGCGCACGGCACGGAGACGCCGCCGCAAGGCAAATCGCCGTTTCCGGGGTGATCCTTTCTACTCCCCCCTTGCGGGGAGGGGGAAAAGAAGAGCGCGGCAACCATCCGCTACGCCGCCTTGCGCGTCGCCAGAAAGTCGCCCATGCGGTCGAGCGCCTTGAGGATGTTCTCGGTCGAGTTGGCGTAGGACAAACGCAGATAGCCCTCGCCGAGAATGCCGAAGTCCGGACCGCCGATGGTGACGACGCCGGTCTCGTTCAGCAGCGTATTGGCCAGCTCCTTGGCTTTCCAGCCGGTTCTTTTGATGTTCGGAAAGGCATAGAACGCACCCTTCGGCACGACGCAGGACACGCCCGGCAATTTGTTCAGCCCGGCGACGACCACGCCGCGGCGTTTGTCGAACTCGGCGACCATCTTCCACACTTCGTCCTGCGGACCTGTCAGCGCCGCGAGGCCGGCGAACTGCGCCGAGGCGTTGACGCAGGAATGCAGATTGACCGCGAGCTTGCGCGCATAGTCGTAGAGCTTTCCCGGAAACACCGCATAGCCGAGCCGCCAACCGGTCATGGCGTACGTCTTCGACCAGCCATTGAGCAGGATCAGCCGGTCGCGGATCGATGGATAAGACAAGAGGCAGACATGCTTCTCGCCGTCATAGACCATGTGATCGTAAATCTCGTCCGACATGACGGCGACATCCGGCCACTTTTCCAGGCCGGCGACGAGCTTGTCGACCTCGCTCTTCGGCGTGACGCCGCCGGTCGGGTTGGCCGGCGAATTGACAATGAGCAGCCGCGTCTTCGGCGTGATCAGCTTGAGCGTTTCCTCCGCCGAGAAGGCGAAACCGTTTTCCTCGCGGATCGGCACCGGCACCGGCGTGGCGCCGGTGAATTCGATCATCGAGCGATAGATCGGGAAGCCCGGGTCCGGATAAAGAATTTCCACGCCCGGCTCGCCGAACATCATGATCGACATGAACATGGTCGGCTTGCCGCCGGGCATGATCATGACCGAGTCGGGCGAGACATCTACGCCATAGCGCTTGTGCAAGGACGCGGCGACCGCCTCGCGCAATGGCAGAATGCCGTTGGCCGCGGTATAGCCATGGTGGCCGTCGCGCAGCGCCTTGATCGCCGCCTCGACAATGAACTCGGGCGTACGGAAATCCGGCTGGCCGATGCCGAGGCTGATGATGTCGCGGCCCTGGGCGGCCAGCGCATTGGCGCGGGCCAGCACGGCAAAGGCGTTTTCCTCGCCGATCCGGTCGAAATTCGCGACTGTCTTGAGCATCTTTTTAGTCCTCCCGGGCGCAGTCCGATTTTGGCCGGCACTTCACCGTATTCGTGGGCCGAAATCAACAAACCCGCTGGGGGTCGGCATAAGCGGTGCGGAGCGCCCCATTCGTTTTATAATGGCTCATAAATCCCGCTTGTGCTGTCGTGCGGCATTGCGATTTCCAGCACTACCCGCCTGACGAGAAGGGCGCTAGAGTTGCATTCGGGGGCTTCCCTAAGTTTTCCCAGGTGAGGATGGGGCTCACCTGGGCGGCTGACAATTTTTTGCCGGATGGGGGACGGGATATGGGGCGTAACGTCAGAAGCGACGACACCGGTGCGCGTGGCGTGGCCGCCGGCCATGCCGGCGAAGTCATAAAGACAATTGCCGCCAACGAAGGCGACGCCAGCCGCCTTCTGGAAATGTATTACTGGACCCGCGAGCCGGGCATTGTCGATCTGATCCGTGCCTATCTCGAACTTCCCGAGCGCGCGCAGCGCCAGCTCGGCGGCTTTCTGCGCAAATACAAGCCGCAATCGATTATCACGTCGATCGATGAACAGGGCCGTCTGGTCATGACGCGCGTCGATGGCCGGCCACTGGCGCAACGGGCCAAACGCAGCGGCTGAATCCATTGTCGTTTAACGCGCCAGCAAATCCGGAACGGCTTCGCCGAGGCTGGCCGTGCCGCTGAGCTGCATGGCCCGCACCAACTCGACATGTAAATGATCGAGCACGGCGGCGACGCCGTCGGCGCCATTCACCGTCAGCCCCCAGATGATCGGCCGCCCGACCATGACCGCGCGCGCACCGAGCGACAGGGCTTTAAGAATATCGGTGCCGCGCCTTATGCCGCCGTCGACATAGACCTCGGCCTTGTTGCCCACCGCCTGCGCCACTTCGCCGATCGCGGCCGCCGTCGTCACCGTGGTATCGAGATGGCGGCCGCCGTGATTGGACACCATGATCGCGCGCGCGCCCTGCTCGACGCAGGCCACGGCATCGTCGCTGCGCAGCACGCCTTTGACGATCACCGGAATTGGCGATCGCTTCACCAGCCATTCCAGTTCGCGCCAGGTTGCCGGATACATCACCTTGCCGACGAAATCGGGATGATAGGCGGTGCGCGCCATCGGCTTGCCCGGCATGTTGATATTGAGAATATCCGGCGTCGGCTGATGCTGCTCGCGCGCGGCGCGCGGCGCCCAGCCGCCGACAGGCGCGTCGACCGTCAGCACCAGCGCGGTGAAACCGGCCTCGACCAGGCGATCGATCAGGGCTTCGACTTCGGCGCGGTTGGGCCAATAATAGAGCTGAAACCACTGCGGCGCGTCACGGCGTTCCTCGGCGACGTCTTCGATCAGGATATTGGAGTTGCTGGCCATCACATAAGCCGAGCCGGCAGCGGCCGCGCCGCGCGCGGTGGCGCGCTCGCCAAGTGGATGAAACAGCTTATGCCGGCCGGTCGGCGCCACCATGATCGGCGTCGGCACTTGCCGGCCGAGCAAAGTGACGCGGGTGTCGATCGCGGTGACGTCGCGCAGCACGCGCGGCCGCAACCGCAGGGCGCGCCAGGCCGTGATGTTTTCGACCATGCTAATTTCGTCGTCGGCGCCGCAGGCGCAGAAGGCAAAGGACGCGGGCGGCATCAGCCGGCGCGCTTCGTGTTCCAGGGCATCGAAGTCGACACTATCCACGGCAATCCTCCTGCATGATTATTTCGCGATGCAACAATTTCGCGCGGGCGGCACTGTATCAGAGAGTTTCATGAAAGATGGTCATGTCCGCCATCACGGAATGGCATTGTCCTTGTCCGCGTAATCGTGGCACGGTCGCGTCCGCATCTCACCCTTAGAAAGCGCCATGTCCAAGCCTTCCGCCGCCGACAAACGCCGCGTCTTCCGCACGCTGCATGAGCGCGGCTGCTTTGTCATTCCCAATCCATGGAATGTCGGCTCGGCGGTTTATCTGCAAGGACTCGGCTTCAATGCGCTGGCCACCACCAGTTCGGGCCATGCCCATTCGCTCGGTCTGCCAGACGGCGCGGAAAACCGCGACATGGTGCTGGCGCATTATCGCGAATTGGTGGCGGCGACAGACATTCCGGTGAACGCGGATTTCGAGAACGGCTTTGCACACGATCCGGCCGATGTCGCCGCCAATGTCCGGCTCTGCGTCGAGACCGGCGTCGCCGGACTGTCGATCGAGGACTTCACCGGCGACGAGAGCGCGCCGCTGTACGATTTTGATCTGGCGCTGGCGCGGGTGAAGGCGGCGCGCCAGGCCATTGACCAGTACGGCACCGATGTCGTGTTCACCGCGCGCACCGAGGGCTTCCTGCATGGCCGCGCCGACATGGATGAGGCGATAAGGCGGCTGAAAGCCTTCGGCGATGCCGGCGCGGATTGTCTCTATGTGCCGGGTATCAAGACGCGCGAGCAGATCGAGACGGTGGTCAAAGCCGTGGCGCCGAAGCCGGTCAACCTGCTGATGTCGTTTGCCGGCGGCTTTTCCGTCAACGATATTGCCGGCATGGGTGTGCGCCGGATCAGCGTCGGCGGCACGATGGCGCGGGTAGCGATGGATGCCTTCATGAAGTCGGCACGCGCCATTGCCGACGAGGGCAGCTTCGACAGCTTTGCCAATGTTGTATCCAATGCCGAACTCAACAAAATTTTTGCCGACAGCGCCGCGAAAAGAAAATTGCCATGATCGCATCAGAACCGCTGCCCGAAACCGGCCAGCCGGTTGGGCTCAAGGTCGACGCCACGCCGGCGCAACGTCCCGGTCCGGTAACGCTGCACGGCCAGTACGGACGTGTCGAAAGGCTGAAAGCCGGGCATGCCGCCGACCTCTGGCCGCTGGTCACGGATCGCGACACGATCTGGACGTATATGAGCGCTTACGGGCCTTTCGGCGATCGTGATGAATTCGCCGCCTGGGTGGCGTCGCGCCCGCCGCTCGACGACCCCTATTCCTACGCCATTATCGACAAGAATGACCGCTGTGTCGGCATCGCCACCTTGATGGAGATCAGGCCGGCCATGCGCGCGATCGAAGTCGGCCATATCGTCTATTCGCCGGTTTTGCAGAAGACGCCGCTCGGCACCGAGGCACAATATCTGCTCGCGCGCTACGCCTTCGAGACATTGGGCTATCGCCGTTACGAATGGAAATGCAACGCCCTCAATGCGCCGTCGCGGCGCGCCGCGCTGCGCTACGGCTTCGTATTCGAGGGCATCCTGCGCCAGCAGATGATCGCCAAAGGCCGCAACCGCGACACCGCGATGTTCTCGATGCTCGATAGCGAATGGCCGGCGCGCAAGGCCGCCTTCGAGAGATGGCTGGCGCCGGAGAATTTCGGCGCCGACGGCGGGCAGAAGCTCAGCCTCGGCGCGATGAATGGCGTCTCAGAATGAGCGAAAGGGATTTGTCGCCGGCCGGCGGCCTCGTCCAGCAACGGCCGTTCGTGCTGTTCTGGCTGGCGCGAATTGCCGCCACCATCGGCTACCAGATGATGGCTCTGGTGATCGGCTGGAAGATCTATGAAATCACCGGCAGCGCCTTCGATCTCGGTCTGGTCGGGCTGATCCTGTTCATCCCCGCCGTGGTGCTGACCTTGCTCATCGGCCACACCGCCGACCGTTACGACCGCCGCCGCATTGTCCAGTTGTCGCAGAGCGTCTATGCGCTGGCCGCCGCTTTGGTGACCGCGGCGACATGGTTCGGCTTTTTGAACCGGGATCTGTTGTTTTTCGCGGTCTTCATGATCGGCTGTGCCCGCGCCTTTGAGTTGCCGACCGGGCATGCGCTGGTGCCGGCCTTGGTCCCGGGGCGGCTATTGCCGCGCGCGGTGGCAGCCTGGAGTTCGGCCAATCAGGTCGCGGTCATCAGCGGTCCTGCGCTGGGCGGCGTTATTTACGCCGTCATGCCGGCGGCGGTGAGCGCGCTGTGCGTTGTGTTCTTCATGACGTCGGTGACGCTCGTCAGCCTGATCCGCGTCGTTACGAATGTCGTGGCCAACCGCGAACCGCCAACATTCAGTTCGGTGCTGGCGGGATTCCACTATATCCGGCAACGCCGGCGGCTCTTGGGCGTCGTGACGCTCGATCTGTTTGTCGTTCTGCTCGGCGGCGCCACCGCCCTGCTGCCGGTTTTCGCCAAGGACATCCTCGACGTCGGCCCGATCGGTCTCGGCCTGCTGCGCTCGGCGCCGGCGGTCGGCGCGCTGACCACGGCGGTGATCTTGTCGCATTACCCGGTCGAACGGCATATCGGCCGCAAGATGTTCGGGGTGGTGGCGATCTATGGTTTGGCCACCATCACCTTCGCGCTGTCGGACTGGTTTCCCCTGTCTTTGTTGGCCTTGGTCGCGCTCGGCGCGTCGGATGCGGTCAGCGTCGTCATCCGCTTCACCTTGGTGCAAATCGAGACGCCAGAGGACATGCGCGGCCGGGTCAGCGCGATCAACTACCTTTTCGTCGGCTCATCGAATACGCTCGGCGAGTTCGAGTCCGGCGCGGTCGCCGCCTGGCTGGGCGCGGTCCCGTCGGTTCTCATCGGCGGCATCGGCTCGCTGGTGATCGCGGCGACATGGATGGGCCTGTTTCCTGATTTGCGCAAAATCGACCGGTTCGAGCCGGCGGCTGAAAAGAAATAAAATTAAAGCCTAGAGGGGAAGCGAATGCATATTCTGATTACCGGCGCCGCCGGCATGATCGGGCGCAAGCTGACCGCCCGGCTGGTCAAGGACGGCAAGCTCAACGGCCAGACAATCGACAAATTCACGCTGACCGACGTGGTCGCGGCGGAAAAGCCGGCGGGCTTTGCCGGCGCGGTCGATATTTCGACCGGCGATCTGGCCGCGGCTGGCGCTGCGGATAAATTGATCGCGCAGCGCCCGGATGCGATCTTCCACCTTGCCGGTGTCGTCTCGGGCGAAGCCGAAATCGATTTCGACAAGGGCTATCACGTCAATCTCGACGGCACCCGCGCGCTGCTCGAAGCGATCCGCCATGCCGACGGCTATAAGCCGAAGGTGATCTTCACCTCGTCGATCGCGGTTTACGGCGCGCCGTTTCCCTTTGCCATTCCCGACGAATTCCATCTGACGCCGCTGACCTCCTACGGCACGCAGAAGGCGATCAGCGAATTGCTGCTAGCCGATTACAACCGGCGCGGCTTTCTCGACGGCGTCGGCATCAGGTTGCCGACGATCTGCGTGCGGCCGGGCAAGCCAAACAAGGCGGCCTCGGGCTTCTTCTCCGGCATTATCCGCGAACCTTTGTCCGGACACGAAGCCATTTTGCCGGTCGCCGATACGGTGCGGCACACCCATGCCAGCCCGCGCGCGGCGGTCGGCTTCCTCATTCATGCCGCCGGTCTGACTCGCGACCAGCTCGGCCCCCGCATCAGCCTGGCGATGCCCGGCGTCTGCTGCACCGTCGCCGAGCAGATTGAGGCGCTCGCCCGAATCGCCGGCCCGAAGGTCGCCGCCCGCATCAAGCGCGAGCCGGACGAACTGGTGATGCGGATCGTCGCCGGCTGGTCCGAACGGCTGGACGCCAAGCGCGCCGCCACCCTCGGGTTTACCGCCGAGGCTAATTTCGACGAGATCGTCAAGGCGCATATCGAGGACGAACTCGGCGGGAAGATCGCTTAAGTTCGTTGCTTTGTGTCCCGGGCGCGTGAAGCGAGGCCCCTCGGCCGAGCGGAACAAGACCCGGGACCCAGCTAGGGAATTGCGTATTTCACTATCCTGGGTCCCGGATCATCGCTCCGGCCACGCAGTCGCTCGTCCGGGACACGGGTTGCCGGTTTCAGCCGCGGTCCTTACATTGGGACCATGACCTACGTCGACGCCGCAGCCACCCCCCTCCGCAAGACCGGACAGATCAAGATTCACGGCCCCGCTGCCTTCGAGGGCATGCGCAAGGCCGGGCAACTGACCGCGCGCTGCCTCGACATGCTGACCGAGCATGTAGGTCCTGGTGTCCCGACCGATACGATCGACAGACTGGTTCACGACTTCGCGCTGGACAACGGCGCCTTGCCGGCGACGCTGATGTATCGCGGCTACAAGAAGTCCACCTGCACCTCGCTCAACCATGTGGTCTGCCACGGCATTCCTGGCGACAAGCCGCTCAAGGACGGCGACATCGTCAATATCGATGTCACCTTGATCCTCGACGGCTGGCACGGCGATTCCAGCCGCATGTACCCGGTCGGCGACATACCGCGCCGGGCCGAGCGGCTGATCGAGGTGACCTTTGAATCGATGATGCGCGGTATCGCCACCATCCGACCCGGCTCGACCACCGGCGACATCGGCCACGCCATTCAGAGTTACGTCGAGGCCCAGCACATGAGCGTGGTGCGGGATTTCTGCGGCCACGGCCTCGGCCAACTTTTCCATGACGAGCCCAACATCGTCCATGTCGGCCGCCCCGGCGAAGGCGTGGTGCTCAAGCCCGGCATGTTTTTCACGGTCGAGCCGATGATCAATCTCGGCCGTCCGCATGTGAAGGTGCTGTCGGACGGCTGGACCGCCGTCACCCGCGACCGCTCGCTGTCGGCGCAATTCGAGCACAGCGTGGGCGTGACCCAGGACGGCGTCGAGGTGTTCACCTTCTCGCCGGCCGGGCTG
>CANKBJ010000013.1 GCA_947479905.1 Bradyrhizobiaceae bacterium | reverse complement strand
TCCTTTTCCGTCGTCGCGATCATCGCCGCGATCTCGGAAGGCTTCGACATATCGGCCGGCGAATAAAGCGCCTTGATGCCGAAGTCCTTTTCGAGGCCCGCGCGTTCCTTTTCGATCGCGTCCTTGTCGCCGAAGCCGTTGAGCATGATATTGGCGCCATCGGCGGCCAGCGCGCGCGCGGTGGCGAGGCCGATGCCGGAGGTGGAACCGGTGACCAGGGCGGTTTTGCCTTTGAGCATGAAAGTCCTCTTGTCCGTGCGGCCGTGTCGGCCAAAGGGCGGGATGTCGGGGCAGATTACCCCTCGGGAGGCGCGCTGAAACCTGCCCCTATTCTTATTGCAGTGCAATATATATGTACTGAATTGAGCGAATATGGAAACGTCGGGGTTAGACTTGAGTATGACGCCGGAGCGGGCCTTGGCCAAAGCGACATCGAAGAAATCTCACAGCCGCGCGGTGTTTCCGACGCCGGGCCACGACCATGACCGCTGCGCCAGCGACGCCATTGCGCACGCCGAAGCGACCTGCGCCGCGCACAAGGAAAAGCTGACGCCGATCCGCCGCCGGGTGCTGGAAGCGTTGCTGGCCAGCCATGCGCCGCTCGGCGCCTATGAGCTGATCGACCGGCTGGCCCAAAGCGGCGACAAAGCCGGCATACGTCCGGCGCCGATCACCATCTATCGCGCGATCGATTTCCTGCGCGAGCAGGGTCTGGTCCATCGTATCGAGAGCCGTAACGCCTTCATCGCCTGCGCGCACAATCATGAGAGCGGCGATCCGGTGGTGTTCCTGATCTGCGAGAATTGCGGCGCGGTCGGCGAGGCCGCCTCCGCCGCGGTCGCCGAGACGATCAAGAGCGCCTCGCGCGCCGCAGGCTTTACGCCGAAGACGCCGGTGATCGAAATCTCCGGCATTTGCGTGAACTGCAAGGCGGCCTAGATTTTCGCATCATTTTTGTTGATGCGTTTCATGACATGCTCGCGCTTGTGTTTCCCTCTCCCCTCGTGGGAGAGGGTGACGAGCAAGCGATTGGAATAATTCTCCATGTCCTCCCCCGACGACCACCACACTACGCGCCCGCTTGATGGCGTCGCCATCGCACTCACCGTGCTGCTGTGCCTGTCCTGGGGTTTCAACCAGGTCGCGGTGAAGCTGGCGATCCACGACATTCCGCCCTTGATGCAAGGCGCGATCCGCTCGGTCGGCGCGGCCTTGATCGTCGGCCTGTGGTGCCGTCTGCGCGGCATTCCGTTATTCACGCGCGACGATACGTTGTGGCCCGGCTTGGCCATTGGCTTCACCTTCGGCCTCGAATTTCTCTGCATCTATCAAGGGCTCGCCTACACCACGGCAACGCGTGCAGTGCTGTTCATCTATCTCGCGCCGTTCTTCGTCGTCTTGGGCGCGCGCATATTCCTGCCGGCGGATCGATTCAGGCTCTGGCAATGGGTCGGCCTGTGCCTGTCCTTCGCCGGCATGCTGGTGGCGTTCGGCCTGCCGACCCCGGCACTCGATCCGCGCCAGACGCTCGGCGACATTCTGATGGTCGGCGGCGCGCTGACCTGGGCGATCACCACCTTGATCATCAAGGCCAGCCGGCTGAACACCACTTCGGCCGAGAAGGTGATGTTGTATCAACTGGTCGTCTCGGCCCCGATGCTCGGTGTGGGCGCCTTTGCCGCCGGCGAAACCATGACATATGTGCCGGACGCACTGGCGCTCGCCGCGCTCGCCTATCAGACGATCTGGGTGGTCAGCGTCACCTTCGTCATCTGGTTCTGGCTGATCAAGAATTATTCGGCCAACCGGCTGTCGGCCTTTTCATTTCTGACACCTTTGTTCGGCGTCGCGGCCGGCCATCTGGTGCTGGGCGACCCTTTGACTTTTGCCTTTGCCGCTGCCGTGGCCCTGGTCGCCGGCGGGCTGGTCCTGGTGAACAGGCCGCGTTGACCGTGCTATATTTGTCTGGCACTCCGGTGCGGTCAGGATCGCAATATGAGTACGCAAACACGTCATAAAACTGTCGCGGTCGATGTCGGCGGCGTTGCCGTTGGCGGCGGTGCGCCGATTGTCGTGCAGTCGATGACCAATACCGACACGGCGGAAGCCGAGGGCACCGCGCGGCAAGTCGCTGCGCTGGCGCGCGCCGGTTCCGAACTGGTACGCATCACGGTCGACCGCCCCGAGGCCGCCGATGCCGTGCCGCGCATCATGGATCGGCTGGCGCAGATGAACGTGAAAGTGCCGATCGTCGGCGACTTTCATTACAACGGCCACACGCTGCTGACCGATTTTCCCGGCTGCGCCGAGGCGCTCGACAAATACCGCATCAATCCCGGCAATGTCGGCTTCAAAAACAAGCGCGATCCGCAGTTCACCCAGATCGTCGAGATGGCGATCAAGCACAGCAAGCCCGTTCGCATCGGCGTCAACTGGGGCTCGCTCGACCAGGAACTGCTGACCAAATTGATGGACGAAAATTCTAAACAGCCCGAGCCGCTCGACGCGCGCGCGGTGATGCACGAAGCCATGGTGCAGTCGGCGCTCTTGTCGGCGGCGCGCGCCGAGGAGATCGGCCTGGCGAAGAACCGCATCATCCTGTCGGCCAAGGTTTCCGCCGTGCAGGATCTGATCGCGGTCTATACTGAACTGGCGCGCCGTTCCGATTACGCGCTGCATCTCGGCCTCACCGAGGCCGGCATGGGCTCGAAGGGCATCGTTGCCTCGAGCGCCGCGATGGGCGTGCTGCTGCAACAGGGCATCGGCGACACCGTGCGCGTCTCCTTGACACCGGAGCCGAATGGCGACCGCACCTTGGAAGTCCAGGTCGCGCAGGAATTGTTGCAGACCATGGGCCTGCGCACCTTCGTGCCGCTGGTCGCGGCGTGCCCCGGCTGCGGCCGCACCACATCGACGACTTTTCAGGAACTCGCTTCCGACATTCAGGGCTTCATCCGCACCTCGATGCCGGAATGGAAGACGCGCTATCCCGGCGTCGAGACGCTGAACGTCGCGGTGATGGGCTGCATCGTCAACGGCCCGGGCGAGAGCAAGCACGCCGACATCGGCATCTCGCTGCCCGGCACCGGCGAGACGCCGACCGCGCCGGTCTTCGTCGACGGCAAGAAGGTCGCCACCTTGCGCGGCGCCACCGTCGCCGCCGACTTCAAGCAGATGGTGGTCGACTACATCGAGCGCCGCTTCGGCACCGGCTCGCGCACGGCCGCCGAGTGAACTTTATCGTGAAGGCCAGATCTTGAAAGCCAAACCGTTCATTGTCGGATTTTTCTGCGTCGTGCTGGCGCTGGTCGCCGGCTCGATCTATCTCGCCGCCACCACCGACCGCGCCGACAAGGCGCTTGTCGCGGTCGCCTCGCCGGACGGCAAATACAAGGCGGTGCGGCTGACCGTGTCGAACGATACGCCGGTCAATTTTTGCGTCGACACGATTGCGATTTTTCTCAGCGTCTATCCGGACAGTTTCGTGTCCAGCGACAGCGCCTATCAGGTCTATACCGGCCCTTGCGCGACGCCGGCCAGACGCAATGCCTTTCCGAAAATCGAATGGCTGGCCAACAACAAGGTGCGGATCACCTACGCGCCCGAGCCTGGCGCCGGAAAGCCGCCGCGCCTGAAAGAACGCGACATGTCGCTGTTCGTCGATATTGCGTATGTGAAGGTGGAGTAGGCTGCTTTGTCGTCCCCGCGAAGGCGGGGACCCATACGCCGTGGCTTGCGTTTGGGGCAAGTCTTTGGCTGCCAGGCCGTTCCTGTCTTGTTTATGTTGACCGTTTGCGATTATAGGTCCCCGCCTTCGCGGGGACGACAGAAACCATTTACATCCACCCGCCGCCATCGCTGCCGCGATTGGCGACGCCGGCTTCCTCTAAATCCAACTCATACTCGATACGGCGGCGCGCTTCGTCGGTAATCTTGCCGTCGCGCAAGAGCTGATGGATGAAGTCGCGCTCGGCGTCGATCAACTCCTTCTTCAGCGCCGCGGTACGGCGCAACAGCTCGATGTCCTCGGTCAGATTGCGCGGTAGCACTTGCAAGCGGATCATGTTGCGCGTGCGCAGATGCGCGGCGACGATGTCCGGCAATTCATGCTCAGCAATCGCCTTCTCCAGCCGCCTCGTTACTTCCTCCAAGGCGGCCTGCCGCGCATGCAGTTCGCGCTTGATCTCCTCGGCATGTTCTTTCTTGCCGATCGCCGACAGGCCGAGCAAGCGCACCACTGCCGGCAGCAGCAGGCCCTGTCCGACCAATGTAATGACGATGACACCGAACACGATGAACAGGATCATGTCGCGGTGCGGAAACGGTTGGCCGTTCGCCATCACGTAAGGAATGGCTAAAGCGGCGGCGAGCGAAACGACGCCGCGAATGCCGGTGAACGCCACGAAAAATGGCCCTTGCCAGGGCGGCGCTGCATCGTGCCTGCGCGCCGTCGGGATGAGCCAGCGCGGCAAATAAGCGCCCGGAAACACCCAGACAAAGCGCGCGACGATGACGATCAGCGTCGTCCACGCAGTGGCAATCAGAAGTTCGCGCAACGAGAAGGCTTGCGTTTGTTCGATCAAGGTGCGCGCCTGCAATCCGGTCAGCAGGAACACGAAGCCTTCGATCAGATAAACGATCAGGTCCCAGAAGAAGATGCCTTGTAGCCGCGTCGCGGGTGCGATCAGCCGCGGTCCGTTCCAACTGACAAACAGGCCGCAGGCGACGGTGGCGAGCACGCCCGAGCCATGCAGATGCTCGGGCACCCAATAGGCAAGATAAGGCGTCATCAGCGACAGCGTGATTTCAACGCGCGGCTCGCGCGCCCATCTGCGCAGGCGCAAGGACAGCCAGCCGACGCCGATGCCGTAGATGATTTCGCCGATGACGATAAGGCTGAATGTGCCGGCGGCCTCGCCGAGGGAGAATGCGCCCGTCGACACCGCGATGACGGCGAAGCGATAGAGGATCAGCGCGGTGGCATCGTTGGCGAGGCCCTCGCCTTCCAGAATGACCGTCACCTGTCGTGGCAGGCCGAGCCGCCGCGCAATGGCGAGCGGCGCCACGACATCGGGCGGCGCGACGATCGCGCCAAGCACGAAGCCGACCGCCCAGTCGAAACCCAGCAGGTAATGCGCCGCCGCCGCCACGGCGCAGGTGGTGAACACGACGCAGCCGAAGGCGAGCAGTGCGATCGGCTGCAAATTGAATTTGAATTCGCGCCAGCTCATGGCCACGCCGGCCGAATAGATCAACGGCGGCAGGATCACCAGCAGCACAAGTTCGGGCGCGAGGCGAATGCTCGGCAGGCCGGGGATCAGCGCCATGCCGATGCCGGCGACGACCAAAAGGATCGACGGCGCGACATGCAGCCGCTTGGCCGCGACGGCTACGGCCGCCAGTACGGCGGCCATCAGCAGGATGGTTTGAAAGATCGCAGTCATATCAGGCTCGACACCATGTTCACGGTCAGCGCCAATACGGTCAGATTGAAAAAGAACGACAGCACGCCGTGGATCGCCGCCATACGGCGGATCACCTTGCTGCAAATATCGACGTCGGAGGTTTGCGACGTCATGCCGATGACCAGCGAGAAATACAGGAAGTCGCGGTAGTCCGGCTCGGCATCGTGCGGGAATTCCAGGCCACCGATTTTGCCGTCGCGGCGGTCGCTGTAGAATTCGTGCGCGTAGTGAAACGTGAAGATCGTATGCACGAAGGCCCAGGACAGCAGAATGGTCGTGATCGCCAGCATCACATGCGCGGCAATGCCGCCCGGCATCACCGCGTCCTGTCCCGACTTGATGCCGCCGAGCGCAAAGGCGATGGCGACGAAACTGGCGGCGGTCGAGGCGATCGACAACAGCAAAATGAATCGGGCGCCTTCGTCGTCCTCGGCGGCGCGCTGGCGGATATGCGCCACTTTGGCGCGCGCCATCATCGTATAGGTCCAGACCAGATAGATGACGAGCGCGGCGCCCCAGCCGATGAGTATGCAGGCCGGCGCCTTGAAATCCCGCGGCAGCAGCAGACTGACGGCGACGCCGATGGCGGCGGCGAGCAACAGTTTGTTGTGCAGTTGCACGAAACGGATCGGCAGGGGATGGCGGATTTTTGTTTTCCTGCTGGCCATGACTAACTCCGCCGGTCGGCGGTGAAGCGCGCGGTGGCGCGTAAGATGTCGGCCCTGTCTCCGAACGGCGCCAGCGCCGTGTCAGCCTCCGCGATCAATTGCGCGAGCATCGCGCGCGCACCGGCCGCGCCGTGGATTGAAACAAGAGTCGCCTTGCCGGCGGCGGCGTCCTTGGCCGTAGCCTTGCCGAGTGTAGCGCTGTCGCCCTCGACATCGAGCAGGTCGTCGGCGATCTGGAACGCCTGGCCGATCGCCGCGCCGTAGCGTGCGATCGATTGGCGTGCCGGTGCGTCAGCTTTCCCGAGAATGGCGCCGGCGTCGCAGGCGAAGCGAATGAGCGCGCCGGTCTTCATCGCCTGCAAAGTGACGATTTCGTTTTCGGCAAGCGTGCGCTTTTGGTCGAAGCGGCCTTCGGCGGCGAGATCGAGCATCTGCCCGCCGGCCATGCCACCAATGCCCGAGGCGCGCGCCAGTTCGCGCACCAAGGCGATGCGCACATTGGCATCGGCGTGAACCTCTTCGCGCGCCATCACCTCGAAGGCCAAGGTCAACAATGCGTCGCCGGCGAGGATCGCGGTGGCGTCGTCGAACTTCTTGTGCACGGTCGGGTGGCCGCGCCGCAAATCGTCATTGTCCATCGCCGGCAGGTCGTCATGCACCAGCGAATAGCAATGCAGCAGTTCCAACCCGCAGCCGGCGAGCAGCGCGCCCGCGCGAGCGACACCGAATAAAGCCGCGCTTTCGACCACGAGGAACGGCCGCAGCCTTTTGCCGCCGCCGAGCGCGCCATGCCGCATGGCGTCCAGCAATCGGCCGGGCCGCGCCGTCTCGCCGGGCAACGCCGCGCCGTCGAGCAGGCGCTCAAGCAGCGCTTCGGTCCCGGTGGCGGTCGCGGTCAGGCGGTCGGCAAAGTCATTGGCGTTCATGCGACATATTTGCCCGAGCCATGCGGTTGCCGCAAATGCCGGAGCATGGGCTAAGCTCTGGCCGTGATTTATCCACCCGAACCACAGCCGCCCCGGCGGCTCAGCGTAGCCTACGACATTCTGCGACTGCTGAAGGTGGCGCGGCCGCTGCGGCTGGCGCTTCTCCTCGTGGCAGGATTGCTCCTGCTGCCCTATGCGCTGACCCTGCTTTACAGCGTGGTTAATCCGGTCTCGACGCTCATGCTGTGGCGCAGCCTGACCGGCCAGCGGGTCGAGCATCAATTCGTGCCGCTGGCGCGGATATCGCCGGCCTTGCCGCTGGCGGTGCTGGTCGCCGAGGATGCCCGCTTTTGTAGCCATCACGGCGTCGATTTCACGGAAATCAACAACGCTATCGAGGACGCCGAGGGCCTCGATGACCTGCGCGGCGGCTCGACCGTTACGCAGCAGCTGGCCAAGAACCTGTTTTTGTGGCCGGGCCGCAGCTTCGTCCGCAAGGGGCTGGAGTTCCCGTTGGCGCTGTGGATCGATCTGGTCTTGTCGAAACGACGGGTTCTCGAGCTTTACCTCAATATCGCCGAATGGGGGCCGGACGGTGAATTCGGCGCCGAAGCGGGCGCGCGGCGGGCCTTTGGCCGGCCGGCCGAGGGCCTTAGCCGCTACCAGGCGGCGCTTCTGGCCGCGATGCTGCCCAATCCGCTGACCCGTAACGCCAAAAAGCCGGGGCCGGGGCTGCGGCGTCTGGCCGGACTTTACGAGGGCCGCGCCGCCCGTTCGCCGGAGACGGCGAATTGCGTCAAATTGGGCCGATAAAGGCCGGATTCAGCCCTAGCCTTGGCCATGGCCTTCCTCTATAAGCCCGCATTCAAACCGATATCTGCGCCTTTCCAGGAGTTCCTTCCAATGGCTGTGCCGAAAAGAAAAACCTCGCCGTCGCGCCGCGGCATGCGCCGCTCGGCCGACGCGCTCAAGCGGCCGACCTATGTCGAGGACAAGGATTCCGGCGAATTGCGCCGTCCACACCATATCGACCTGAAGACCGGCATGTACAAAGGCCGCCAGGTTCTCAAGGTAAAGACCGAAGCGTAAGTTCTAAATCAGCGAGCAGGCGGGAACTGATGTTCATTCTTGGCTTTCCCCTGCTGCTGGTTCCTTTCGCGATCTACAACATCGTCGCGTTCCTGATGCCCGGCGTCGGCTGGACCGGAACGCTGACCAGCGTCCACTTGATGTCCGGTGGCACCTGGACCATGTCGCTTGGCGACATGCTGATCGTTTTGGCGATCGTTCTTCTATTTGCCGAGATGATGAAGTCGACCCGCATCGGCGTGCGCAGCGTCGTCGATCACGGCCTGTCGCTGCTGTTGTTCCTGGTCATGATCGTTGAATTTCTGCTGGTGGCGCAGGCGGCGAGCTCGACCTATTTCCTGCTGCTGGTCATCGGCCTCGTCGACGTACTCGGCGGCTTCGCCGTGACCTTGCGCACGTCGCAGCGCGACCTCACGGTCGAAGGCACCAGCGTGCCGCACATCACCACCTCGCAGTAACCCGAGAAAAATTAAATGAGCCGCGACTTTCAGCTGCCCGGCCGTTCGCCGGTCATCGCCTGCGAAGGCATGGCGGCGACGTCGCATCCGCTGGCAACGCTGGCCGCCGTCGACATGCTGCGCGCTGGCGGCACGGCGGCCGACGCAGCGATAGCTGCCGTCGCAACCTTGTGCGTTGTCGAGCCGGCGATGACCGGAGTTGGCGGCGACTGCTATTCGCTGGTGTCGAAGCCCGGCAAGCCGGTGTGGGGCTATAACGGCTCCGGCCGCGCCGGCCGCAAGGCCTCGTTTGAAACCTTGCGCGCGCAGGGCATGAGCGAGATCGGCGCATCGATCCACGCCGTCACCGTGCCCGGCGCGCTCGATGCCTGGGAAGCCGTGCTGAAAGATCATGGCCGTTTAGGTCTCGATCGTGCGCTGCAAAGCGCGATCAAACATGCCGAGAACGGCTTTCCGGTCGCAGCGCGCGTGGCCTGGGACTGGAAGCGCAATGAGGCGAAGCTCAAGAACGATGCCGGCGCCTCGAAACATTATCTGTTCAACGGCCAGGCGCCGAAGGAAGGCGACGTCGTCCGCTTTCCGGCTCTGGCGCGGACGCTGAAGACGTTGGCCGCGAGGGGCGCGCGCGCTTTCTACGAAGGTGAACTGGCCGACGACATGGCGCGGACGCTTGCCGCCAAGGGCTCGTTCATCGACGCCCAGGATTTTGCCAATCACCGCGGCGACATCGTCACGCCGATTTCGACGAACTACAAAGGTCTCGATCTGGTCGAAATTCCGCCGAACGGGCAGGGCCTCGTCGCGCTGGTGATGCTCAACATCCTGGAGAACTTCGACGTTGCCGCGCTCGATCCGTTCGGCGCGCCACGCTTCCACCTCCTGCTGGAAACCGCGCGTCTGGCCTATGCCGTGCGCGACACGCACATCGCCGACGAGGCGCATATGCGCACGCCGATCGTCGATCTTCTCGACAAAAGCTTTGCCAAGAAACTGGCTGGCCTTATCGACATGAACAAGCGGGTCCAGTTGCCGAAGGCGCCTGCGCCGCGGAGCGATACGGTCTATCTTTCCGTCGTCGATCGCGACCGCACCGCGGTGTCGTTCATCAATTCGCTCTATTCCGGCTTCGGCCTCGGCGTCTGCACCGAACAGAGCGGCATCATGCTGACCAATCGCGGCGCCTGCTTCACGCTTGAAGCCGATCACCCCAATACGTTCGGCCCGGATAAAAGGCCGCTGCACACGATCATTCCCGGCATGACCATGCGTGGCGGCCGTTGCGATATGAGTTTTGGTGTCATGGGCGGTGCCTATCAGCCGATGGGTCATGTGCAGATCGTCAACAACATGCTCGATTACGGCATGGACGTGCAGCAGGCGATCGACTTTCCGCGCTTCTTCTTCGAGGGCGAGACGACGGTCGTCGAGAGCGGCACGCCGCAAGCCGCGATCGACGGGCTGATCGCGCGCGGCCATACGATAGCCAAGGCGGATGCGCCCTGGGGTGGCGCGCAGGCGGTCAGGATCGACTGGGACCGCGGTGTACTGATAGGCGGTTCGGATGCGCGCAAGGACGGTCTGGCGCTCGGCTATTAAGCCGCAGCCGATATTCACACTGTGAAATCGGTTCACTTGTCTATCGCACCGATTGCTCCATAATCGGCGGCAATGGCGGCCAACAAAAATCGATAAATTGGGGAGTTTACTTTGAAACGCACATTGAGCGCGCTCGCCGCGCTGTTTGCCGGTTCGCTGGTTTTGGGCTCGGCGCAGGCGCAGGATTATCCCTCGCGACCGATCACCATCGTCGTGCCTTTGGCGCCCGGCTCCGGCATGGATTCGCTGGTGCGTCTCTACGCCGATAAATTGCAGCAGTCGCTCGGCAAGCCGGTCGTCGTCGAGAACAAGCCCGGCGCCGCTTTGATGCTGGCCGCCCAAGCGGTCGCCACCGCGCCGGCCGATGGTTACACGCTGCTGGTTTCGACCAGTTCGGCGATGGCGATCAATCTGGTGCTGTACAAGAAGGTCAATTACGACGTGGTGAAGGATTTCGTGCCGGTTTCATTTTATGTGAAGTCGCCGTTCATTCTGGTGATCAATCCCGAATTGAAAGCGCAGACCGTTCCCGAGTTGATCAAGCTCGCCAAGGAAAGCGCGACGCCGCTGAACTATTCCTCGCCGGGCGCCGGCGTCGCCCAGCATCTGTCGATGGAATACATGAAGCAGCGCTTCGGGCTGAACATGGCGCATGTGCCGTATCGCAACACGCCGCAATCGATCACCGACATCGTCGCCGGTCACGTCCAGCTTGGCTTTGCCGAAGCCGGCGCCTCGCTGCCGTTGATCCGCGAAGGCAAGCTGCGCGCGCTGGCGGTGTCGTCTTCGACCCGCATCCCGACGCTGCCCGACGTGCCGACCTTCGCCGAAGCGGCGAGCGCGCCCGATTTCGAAGCGGTGTCGTGGCACATGCTGTACGCGCCGGCGGCGACGCCCAAGCCAATCGTCGATCGGCTGCATGCGGAAATGACCAAGATCATGGCCGACCCGGAGATGAAGGCGAAGGCTTCGACGATTGGTCTGTTGCCGATCGATCCGCCGTCGATCCCGGACACCGTCAAATACCTGGCGTCGGAGCGGGAAAAGTGGGGATCGCTGGTGCGCAAGCTCGGGCTTGAAGGCTCGCAGTAGCCAGTCCCGCGCATCGCGGCCGAGGGTCAAGACTGGACGAATTTCCGGCCGGCTTCGGTGGCGAATATATAAGAACCGCGGCCGTCGATTTGCTTGCGTTCGACGAAGCCGCGGTCGGACGCCGCTTCCCAAACCATGAGCCTCGGACATGACGTGCGCCATGTGTCGATCACGTCGCGGTATTGCCGCGGCTCTTTCGTGATCCATTCGACCAGATAGCGAACCAGCGGCTCGATGATGGTGGCTTCGCTCGCCTGGGCCATGCGCCCCTCCGAAATCGGTAAATCGGACCGAGGAGCCATCATACTAAATTCGGCGGTGTATTAAAGCGGAGTCAGCGCGCCAGCGTTCCGATACGCGGCGATCGCTTCGTTCGGCTCGGCGCGGCGGCGCTCGCGCGTTTGCGGCGCCTGGTCTTTGGTGGCTATCAGGTGGGCGAGGAAAGCCGCCTGGCGATAGACCGGCGACGTCTGCGTAACCGCCGTGGGCGAGGTCACGACCAGCGCACGGCTTTCCGGCGCCGGCGGCTCGTGATGGTCGCCGCCGAAATCGCGGCCAAAGTCGCTGGCTTTTCCGGCTGCTTGTTTGCTGGCTTCGACTCGCATAGGCACGACCTGTCTCAGTTCGGGACAAGGAACCATTGTCCGCACTCAGATTGGCAAGCGCCGTGCCGGTGGCGGCTGAACGTGGTTAAAGTCGCGGAAATCGCCTTTTTTCTAATTGTTTAGGGATTGCCGCTAGTTTCCGGCACGGCATTCATCAAGCAGGCAACGCCCGCCGCGGCGTGGCGTTCCCAAAAAGGGGCGAGCGTGACCCATTTCGAGCAAGCCGCAGGTGTCCCGGACGCAGCGGAAATTTTGCAGTCGATTGGCGACGCCGCCTATGAATGGCGGCTGGACAGCGACGCATTGGTCTGGAGCGGCAACGCCGCTTCGGTGCTCGGCGTCGCCGATATTCACGATATCGCCAATGGCGCGAACTTCGCGCGGCGCACGGACGCCACCGGGGGCCAAAGCCGGGTTGACGCGATTGAGCATTCCGCCCAGCGCGACACCGGCGCTGGTGTGGCTTATCAGGTGCAATACGCTTTCAAGCGCGGCATTGAAGAGCGAATCTGGGTCGAAGACACCGGCCGCTGGTTCGCCGGTCCCGACGGCAAGCCGTTGCGTGCGCATGGAACGCTTCGCGTCATCGACGCGCGACATGCGCGCGAGTGCGATCTGATCCAGTTGGCCAAATACGACGCGCTGACCGGCGAACTTAACCGCGCCTCGCTGATGGAGATATTATCGGCGACATTGGACGAGACCATCCGCTTTCGTGGCTCCTGCGGCTTTCTGCTGGTCACCATCGATCATCTCGGCCGGCTCAACGAAGCCTATGGATTCGACGTCACCGAGAATGTCATCGCCCAGGTAACCAAGCGCCTGCGCGCGCGGCTGCGCGGCAAGGATCATCTCGGCCGCTTTTCCGGCAACAAATTCGGCGTCGTGCTGACCAGTTGCACGCCCGACGAACTGGCGGTCGCCGCCGAGCGGCTGCTGACCGGCGTGCGCGATGAGCCGATCGTGACCACGTCCGGCCCCGCCGCCGTCACCGTGACCATCGGCGGTGTCACCGCGCCGCGGCATGCGCGCACCGTGTCGGAAGTCCTCAGCCGCGCCCAGGACGCGCTGACATCGGCCCGCGCCAAACGTTACGGTTCGTTCGCCGCCTATCAGCCGAATATCGAGCGCGATGCGATGCGCAAAGAAGCGCTGCGCGCCAGCGACGAGATCGTCGCCGCGCTCAACGAACGCCGCATCGCGCTGGCCTTCGAACCGGTGGTCGATGCCGGCAGCCGGCAGGTGTCATTCTATGAATGTCTGATGCGGGTTTATCGCGAAGACGGCGGCATCGCCCATGCGAGCGAGATCATCCCGATCGCCGAGCGCGTCGGGCTGATGCGTATGCTCGATTACCGCGTGCTTGAGCTGGTGGTCGGCGAACTGGCGGCGGCGCCGTCGCTCCAGCTTAGCGTCAACGTATCGCCGTCCTCCGCCGTCGATCCGGACTGGTGGGCGGGTCTCGACGCGATGTTGCGCGCGCATTCGGGCGCTGCCGAGCGTCTTATCATCGAGATCACAGAAACCGCGGCGATCCAGGATCTCGACGACGCGCGCGGCTTTGTCTCGCGCGTCAAGGATCTCGGCTGCCGCATCGCCATCGACGATTTCGGCGCCGGTCACACCTCGTTCCGCAATCTGCGTAAGCTCGGCGTCGACATCATCAAGATCGACGGCGCCTTCGTGCAGAATCTGATGAAGTCGGACGACGACCGCGCTTTCGTGCAGACGTTGATAGATCTGTCGCGGCGGCTCGGTCTGAAGACGGTCGCCGAATGGGTACAGGACGAAGCCGCCGCCGAGGTGCTGAAGGGTTGGGGCTGCGATTATCTGCAAGGCGCGCTGACCGGATTAGCCAGTACGGACCGGCCTTGGGTGGACGGCAACGGCAAAGCGGTGGCTGTGTAGTTTTCTTATCCCGCCCCTGAAAGGGGAGGGTGGCCGCAGAAGCGAATAGCGAAGGCGGGTCGGGTGGGGTTCTGTTACCGTGAAGCGATGGCCCCACCCCGACCGCTTCGCGGTCGACCCTCCCCGTAACCGGGGAGGGATAAGAAAGCGCAGCTTAAGATGACAAGTTAGCGGCTATTCCTTGCCGCCGAGCTTATCCAGCCGCTTCTGCATTTCGTCGAGCTGGCGCTTCAGCTCGTCCATCTCGCCGCTCGCTTGCGGCTTGTCCGAGCCGGCCGGACCTTCGGCCGGCTTGCCGCCGCGCGCGAAGGGCGGGGCGAACATGGCGAAGGTCTTTTCGAACATTTCCATGTTGCGGCGGACATGCTCTTCCATCGGGCCGAAGCCGCCGACGCCGCCGAAAGCCTGCGCCATCTGTTCGCGGAATTTGCCCTGCTGGCTAGTCAGCGATGACATCGACTGTTCGAGGAAACGCGGCACCATCATCTGCATGCTGTCGCCGTAGAAGCGGATCAACTGCCGCAGGAAAGCGATCGGCAGAAGGCTTTGGCCTTCCTTGTTCTCCTGCTCGAAGATGATCTGCGCCAGCACCGAGCGGGTGATGTCCTCGCTGGTCTTGGCGTCATAGACGACAAAATCCTCGCCATTCTTGACCATGACAGCGAGGTCTTCGAGCGTTACGTAGGTGCTGGTGCCGGTATTGTAGAGCCGCCGGTTGGCGTATTTCTTGATGGTGACCGGCGCTTTTTCGTCTGCCATGGGATCACTCGCTTCCTCTGCCTGTCCAATAAGCATAACCGGTTTATGACCCGCCGGGCCACCGTTTTGTGGCGGCGCGGTAAACTTGGCCTGCGCTGCGGCATCCCTTGCGGAAACTGAAAAAAAGGGCCAATTCTCAGCCATAACCGCGAGGTCCCCATTGTTGACAGGCCGCCTTGGCCTGCCGAGGATGCGGCAGTGCCATAATGGCAGCCAAGAAACGTAACCTTGCCCCTGAGTTGACCGCCAAAGGAGTTATCGATGAAAGACGATGTCGTCATTGTGAGCGCCGCCCGCACGCCAGTCGGTTCGTTCAACGGGGCATTTGCCAACGTGCCGGCGCATGAGCTGGGCAAAACGGCCATTCTGGCCGCGCTCCAGCGCGCCGGGGTCGAAGGCGGCCGGGTCAGCGAAGTTATTATGGGTCAAATTCTCACCGCCGGTCAGGGTCAGAACCCGGCGCGGCAGGCGTCGATCGCCGCCGGCATCCCGGTCGAGAGCCCGGCCTGGGGCGTCAACCAGTTGTGCGGCTCCGGCCTGCGCGCGGTCGCGCTCGGCTATCAGGCGATCATGAACGGCGACAGCGACATCGTCGTCGCCGGCGGCCAGGAATCGATGAGCATGGCGCCGCATGCCCAGCATCTGCGCGCCGGCGTGAAGATGGGGTCGTTCGAACTGGTCGATACCATGATCAAGGACGGCCTCTGGGACGCCTTCAACGGCTACCACATGGGCACCACCGCCGAGAACGTCGCCAAGCAGTGGCAGATCACCCGCCAGCAGCAGGACGAATTCGCCGTCGCGTCGCAGAACAAGGCCGAGGCCGCGATGAAGGCCGGCAAGTTCAAGGACGAGATCGCCCCGGTCACCATTAAGGGCCGCAAGGGCGACACCGTCGTCGACACCGACGAATATCCGAAAGCCGGCGTTACGCTCGATGGTCTGACCAAGCTGCGCCCGGCCTTCGACAAGGAAGGCACCGTCACCGCGGCCAGCGCGTCGGGCATCAATGACGGCGCCGCCGCCGTCGTGCTGATGCGCGCCTCCGAAGCCGCCAAGCTCGGCAAGACGCCGCTCGCCCGCATCGTGTCGTGGGCGCAGGCGGGCGTCGATCCGTCGATCATGGGAACCGGGCCGATCCCGGCCTCGCGCGCCGCGCTGAAAAAAGCCGGCTGGAAGCACGAGGATCTCGATCTGATCGAGGCCAACGAGGCTTTCGCCGCGCAGGCCTGCGCGGTCAACAAGGACCTCGGCTGGGATACGTCGAAGGTCAACGTCAATGGCGGGGCGATTGCCATCGGCCATCCGATCGGCGCCTCCGGCGCGCGCGTCCTGACCACGCTGCTGTTTGAAATGCAGAAGCGCAACGCCAAGAAGGGCCTTGCGACTCTTTGCATCGGCGGTGGCATGGGCATCGCCCTGTGCGTCGAGCGGTAGCGAAGACGCAGCGGGGACCTGTGCGTTAAACGTTAGTATCAATGCACGAGAAAAACGTGGATTGCCCGGCGTTCGCGTGATTTGATCTTTGTCATGGCCGGCTCGACCCGGCCATGACTTTTAAAAGCATTCTGGGAGGAATGGGGCATGTCTCGCGTAGCATTGGTGACCGGCGGAACCCGCGGTATCGGCGCGGCGATATCGAAGGCATTGAAGGACAAGGGCTACAAGGTCGCGGCCAGCTACGCCGGCAACGACGAGGCCGCGCAAAAATTCAAGGCCGAGACCGGCATTCCGGTGTTCAAGTGGGATGTGTCGTCCTTTGAAGCCTGCGGCGCCGGCATCAAGCAGGTCGAGGCGGAAGTCGGGCCGATCGAAGTCCTGGTCAACAATGCCGGCATCACCAAGGACGGCATGTTCCACCGCATGACGCCGGAGCAATGGAATGCGGTGATCGGCACCAATCTCGGCTCGCTGTTCAACATGACGCGCCAGGTCTGGGAAGGCATGCGCGCGCGCAAGTTCGGCCGCGTCGTCAACATCTCGTCGATCAACGGCCAGAAGGGTCAGATGGGCCAGGTCAACTATTCCGCCGCCAAGGCCGGCGAACTCGGCTTCACCAAGGCTTTGGCGCAGGAAGGCGCCAAGGCCGGCATCACCGTCAACGCCATTTGCCCGGGCTACATCAACACCGAAATGGTGCAGGCGGTGCCGAAGGACGTGCTGGAGAAGTCGATCCTGCCGCTGATCCCGATCGGCCGTCTCGGCGAGCCGGAAGAAATCGCCCGCTGCGTCGTCTTCCTTGCCGCCGACGAGGCCGGCCTGATCACCGGCGCGACCTTGTCGGCTAACGGCGGGCAGTATTTCGCCTGACGACCCCGGCATATTGGCCGGGGACCGCAATCTATTTTGTAGTCCGAGATTGATGGCTGAATTGGCATTAAATCGCCCCGTCGCGCGTGCCAATGCTTAATCGTCGATTAATCGTCGGCATGCATCCTCATGTTGGAATACCTTCCAACATGAGGAGATTCGCATGCGATCGGTGATGCTCGGATTGGTGATTTCGATGATGGCGGGTTCCGCACTCGCTGGCCCATCCTGCACCAGCGAACCGAAGACAAATTGGCTGAGCGAGAGCGACATGAAGGCGAAGCTTGCAACGCAAGGCTACAAATACAAGGTCTTTAAAGTGACCACCGGCAACTGTTACGAGATCTACGGCCAGGACGAGAAAGGCCAACGCGTCGAGATCTACTTCCATCCGGTGACGGGCGCCGTCGTCCAAGAGCACAAGAGCTGACGGTGTAGGGATTTCCGCAACGCGGGGGTTCTCCCGACGCGGAAGGACAATGATGCTGCAACGATTAGGCCTCCGTCAGCGGATCACCGCTATCCTCGCTGCTGGCGCGGTCGTCACCGCGTTGATTGTCGGCCTGAGCCTCCACGAACTGACAACCTTGCAGGCGCTTAGCGAGGTTGAGCGGGCCGAGGAGCAGCGCCGCGAAACGATCAACGAAGTGGTGATCGTTGCATTGGGGGCGGCGACAGCCTTCTCGTCGATCGGTCTCGATCTGACCCCGGCCGAGCAAAAGTCGGCGATCGACGAAAGCGACGCGCTATTGCGGCGACTTGAGACGCTGCGAACGCCGGTCGCCCCCATCCTGCAGGATGTGGTGAGCGCGGAGGAGTGGGAGACCTTCGCCACGTCGATCAAGGAAATGCGGCACGCCTGGCAGGAAACCAAGGAAGACTTCGGCCGGCGTTCCCACGACGAGCAGATTTTCCATCTGGCCGCGGCCGTCATTCATGCAGGCCGCGTGCGCGCGGTCGTCGTTAAGGCCGAGGACATTGTCCACCGCAGCGCCAAAGCCGCCGCCAGGGCTTTCGACCGCCGCGCGGTTGAGGCCAAGCAGACCGTCCTCACGGCCCTGATCGCCGGCATGGCCGTGACGCTGGTGGCGGGCTGGATGCTGCTGCATTACGGCGTCAAACGGCCGCTCGGCGAGGCAATCGCCGCCGTCTCCCGGATCGCGAATGGCGACATCACCAGTCCGGTTCCCGCCGTGACGACGTCGGACGAAATCGGCGCGATCCTGTCGGCTTTGCAGGTCTTCCGCGACAATGCGCAAGCGCGCCGCCGGCTGTCGGCGGATCGCGCCCGCGACATGCTCGAGCGCGACAATCGCCGCGAGAAGCTGGAAGTGACCATAACGGAGTTCCGCGCGGCGGTCATCGAGGCCCTCGCTGACAGCGAGAAATCCATGGAGGCGATGGGTATTGCGGCGAAGGAACTGATCGCCGCCGCCGCCGACACGCAAATCGCCGCAGGCAGCGCGACCGGTGCTTCGCAAAAAGTGTCGACCAATGTCGCGGGCGTCGCGGCGGCAACCCAGCAACTGTCCGGATCGGTCGATAGCATCAGCCGCTCGGTCAAGCAGGCCGAAACGGCGATCGGTCAGGCCGCGCAGCGCGCCCGCATGACCTCGACATCGATCGACGGTCTTGCCGAGGCCGCCCAGACGATCGGCGACGTCGTGTCTTTTATCGATTCCGTCGCGGGCCAGACCAATCTTCTGGCATTGAACGCGACCATCGAGGCCGCGCGCGCCGGAGCCGCGGGCCGCGGTTTCGCGGTCGTGGCGTCCGAAGTCAAATCGCTGGCCACGCAGACCGCGTCGGCGACCGAGAAGATAACGACGCGCATCAACGACATGCGCAGCCGCACTGCGGCCGCGGTCAATGACATCCGGGCGATCGTCAGCAACAGCGGCGAAGCCACCACGCACGCCTCGGTGATTTCCGCCGCCGTGGAATCCCAGAACATGGCGGCGGTGCAGATAAACCGGAATCTTCAGGATGCCGCCGGCTGGACCGCGGACCTGTCGCGCGTCGTCGAGGAGCTCGCCGTTGCGGTCGCGCGCACGCAAAGGGCGGCGGAGAATGTGCAGGCGGCTTCCGGCGCTTCCGCGGCGGCTGCGGACAAGTTCGACGTTCTGGTTGAGGAATTCCTGGAGCGTGTCATCGCGGCATGATCGCGGCCCGCAGCCGTCCTTCCAGGACGTCACGGGCTTGCCGGTTGCGATCGATCGGGCATTCGGCCTAGTGTGCGCCGAAACAGCCGCAGTCGAATTCCCGAGGCCCTCCCCATGTCCACCAACCGCATTCACCGCATCGCCGTCATTCCCGGCGATGGCATCGGCCAGGAAGTCATGCCTGAGGGCGTGCGTGTGCTGGAGGCGGCGGCGAAGAAATTCGGCTTTAAACTCCAGTTCGACGATTTCGACTTCGCCTCCTGCGACTATTACGACAAGCACGGCCGCATGATGCCGGAGGACTGGAAGGAGAAAATCGGCAAGCACGACGCCATCTATTTCGGCGCTGTCGGCATGCCCGACCGCGTGCCTGACCATATCTCGCTGTGGGGCTCGCTGATCCTGTTCCGCCGCGAGTTCGATCAGTATGTGAATTTGCGTCCCGTCCGTTTGATGCCCGGTGTGCCGTGCCCGCTGGTTGGCCGCAAGCCTGGCGACATCGACTTCTGGGTGGTGCGCGAAAATACCGAAGGCGAATATTCTTCGATCGGCGGCAAGATGTTCCCAGGCACCGAGCGCGAAGTCGTGGTGCAGGAAACGGTGATGAGCCGCATCGGCGTCGATCGTGTGCTGAAATTCGCCTTTGAACTGGCGCGCACGACGCCGAAGAAGCATTTGACCTCGGCGACCAAGTCGAACGGCATCGCCATCACCATGCCGTACTGGGACGAGCGCGTGAAGGAAATGGCGAAAGCCTATCCGGATGTGAAATGGAATCAGTTTCACATCGACATTCTCACCGCGCATTTCGTCATGAACCCGGACAAGTTCAACGTCGTCGTCGCTTCCAATCTGTTCGGCGATATTCTCTCTGACCTCGGTCCCGCCTGCACCGGCACCATCGGCATCGCGCCGTCCGGCAACATCAATCCCGAACGCAATTTTCCGTCGGTGTTCGAGCCGGTGCATGGCTCGGCGCCGGACATCTACGGGCAGGGCATCGCCAATCCGATCGGGCAAATCTGGTCGGGCGCGATGATGCTGGAGCATCTCGGCGAGCCGGACGCGGCGCAAGCCATTGTCGCGGCCATCGAGAAAGTTTTGTCGCAGGACAAATTGCGCACGCGCGATCTTAAAGGCCCGGCCAATACGGTCACCTGCGGCAAGGCGGTTGCCGACGCGCTGGCATAGTCCGCTAGCGGCGGCGCTTTTTGGCGCCCTTCTTGCCGACGGGCTTCTTCGCGGTCGGTTTCTTGGCCGCCTTCGCCGGCTTCCAGTTGCCTTCCGCCTTGTCGAGCCGTGCCGACCAGTATTCGAAGGCGCGCGACACCGGGCTCGGCCGCAGATTATATTCGCCGGCCAGTTCGGTCTCGGTGGCGGTGAGCGGCGAGACGTTGCCGAGCGAATGCGCCTGGATCTGCATCGCCGCATTTCGCGCGGTGTAGATGGTGCGGAAGGTGAGTTCTTCCAGCGTCAGGCCGGCGACGGTCGCGCCATGCCGGCGCATCAGCACCATCCAGTTCGCGCCGAGCGCGCGCGCCAGCGAGGCGCCTTCCTCCGGCTTGGCCACGATCAAAGTGGTGTCGCCGAAGTCGTCGCGGCTGTCCCAGAACGGCACCTTGCCGCCCATGGTGGCGCCGAGGTGATAGACCGGCTTGAGCTCCATGCCGGAAATGCAGAACGGCAGGATCGACGCCGCGTGATGGTGGCAGACCGCGTTGACCTCCGGCCGCGCTCTGTAGATTTCGCCGTGGATGACGCGCTCGCCGTACAGCCGTTCCTCGATCGGTTTGACGATCTGCGAATCGAGGGTGAATTCGTGAATGTCGTCCGGCATCACCAGTTCGGGCGCGCGCGAAACGGACATCAAATAGCGCGTCGGGTCGGTGGGATGGCGCATGGTGACATGGCCGAAGGCGTCGAGCACGCCCTCATTGGCAATCATGCGATTGGCGCGCGCCAGCCTGTTGCGCGCTTCGGCAAGAGTCATCGGCACTGTACGTCTCCCGGTAAAATTTCCGCCCCAAAATGTCTTATAGCGCCTCACCACGCCCAGGACAGTGCACCGCGCCGCCAAATTTTTCCGGCATTGTACCCGGTTAGCGGATCGGCTATGGCCGCGGCATGACCGCGCCCCGCGCCACATTGTTCGGCTTTGCCGCGATCCTGATGTGGTCGCTGCTGGCCGTCATGATTGTTGCGTCCGGCACGGTGCCGCCGTTTCAACTCGCCGCGCTGACCTTCGCCATTGGTGGCGCGATCGGCGCGGTCTGGGTAACACGCACCGGCAATTGGCGCGCGATGCGTCAGCCGCCGCAAGTCTGGCTGCTCGGTGTCGGCGGGCTGTTCGGCTATCACGCTTTGTATTTCATCGCGCTGCGCCTCGCCCCGCCGGCCGAAGCGGGCCTGTTGAATTATTTCTGGCCGCTCCTGATCGTGCTGTTCTCCGGCCTGCTGCCGGGCGAGCACCTGCGCTGGTATTCGATCTGCGGCGCGCTGCTCGGCCTTGCCGGCACGGTGATCCTGTTTCTCGGCAAAGGCCTCGCGCCGGCTTTGGATTATGTCGCCGGTTACAGCGCGGCGTTTTGCGCCGCGTTTGTCTGGGCCGGCTATTCGGTGCTGTCGCGCCGCCTTAATGGCGTGCCGACCGCGGCGGTCGCCGGCTTTTGTCTGGCCACCGCTTTGCTTGCGGCATTGTGCCATTTCGCCTTCGAGACGACGGTCTGGCCGGCGAATGCCGGGCAATGGCTCGCGATCGCAGGGCTGGGCATCGGTCCGGTCGGCATCGCGTTTTATGCCTGGGACATCGGCGTCAAGCGCGGCGATATCAGGCTGCTCGGTGTGGCGTCCTACGCCGCGCCGTTACTGTCGACGCTTTTTCTGGTGCTGGCCGGTTATGCCGAAGCGAGCCTGACGTTGTGGTTCGCGGCGCTGCTCATCGCCGGCGGCGGCCTGCTTGCCGCCAAGGATATGCTGGGTAGGCAGAACCCGCCGTGAGCCGTCATTCCGGGGCGCGAACGAAGTGAGCGAACCCGGAATCCAGAGAAATTGAATTCATTCTTGTTTCTGGATTCCGGGTTCGCGTGCTGGGCACGCGCCCCGGAATGACAAAAAAGTCACGGCTTCCACCCTGCCGGCGCCAGTTCGAAGCCTTCGAAAGAAAATCCCGGCGCGACGGTGCAGCCGACCAAAGTCCAGTCGCCCGTCGATTCCGCGGCCTGCCAGGCGCGCGCCGGCACGATCACCTGCGGGATTTCGCCGGCACGAATGTCGCCGCCGAGCCGGATGATTTCTTCCTTGCTGCCGTCAACAATCGACAGCTTCAGTGGCGCGCCGGCATGCCAGTGCCAGATTTCGACTGCGTCGACGCGATGCCAGTGCGAGCGCTCGCCGCGTGCCAGCAGAAATAGAATCGCGGTCGAGGCGGCGCGGCCATTGACCTTATGCGCGTCGCGAAACGTCTCGCGATAATGCCCGCCTTCCGGATGCGGCTTGAGGTCGAGCCTGGCGATGATGTCTTGTGCAGTTTTCATTTATGTCAAGCTCGGTGACGACAAGAAACTAAAACCTGTTCTTCCTCTCACGAATTTCCGCGAACACCTCATTGGCCGGTTTGCCGGCCATGCCGATATTCGCTGCGAGCGACGGCTCACTTGCGCGCAGGAACGGATTGGTCTTCTTTTCCTCACCGATGGTGGTCGGAATAGTCGGCTCGCCGGCGGCGAGTTGCTTGGCCGCCTGTTGCGCGCGCGCCAACAGGTCCTTGTTGCCCTTGTCGGCCGAGAGCGCGAATTTGATGTTGGCGGCGGTGTATTCGTGACCGCAGAAAATCTTGGTCTCGTCCGGCAGGTCGCGCATCTTCAACATCGAGCCCCACATCTGGTCCATGGTGCCTTCGATGACGCGGCCGCAGCCGACCGAGAATAACGTGTCGGCGGCGAAGAGCAGATTGTCGGCGTGAAACCAGTAGACGATGTGGCCGAGCGTGTGGCCGGGCGTCTCGATGACGTTGCCGGTGAGATTGCCGACCTTGACCTTGTCGCCCTCGCGCACGGTCTCATCGACGCCGGGAATTTTGGCGGCCTCGCCGGCCGGGGCGACGACGCGACATTTGTATTTGCCCTTGAGCGCCATGATGCCGTCGGTGTGGTCGGCGTGGTGGTGCGTCACCAGAATGTCGGTCAGCTTCCAGCCCGTCGCCTTGAGCGCGGCTTCGATCGGCGCCGCCTCCGGCGCGTCGATCGACGCGGTCGCGCCGGTCGCGGAATCGTGCAGCAGCACGCCGTAATTGTCGGAGCGGCACATAAACAGGCGGGTTTGCGCGGGCATGGTCTTCCTCCTCGACGACGAGCGTTAACCTAACTTCGGAAATGTGTCGCATATTGGCGGCCCGCAAGGCCAGCCGTTTATTGCCCGGCGATTCGTGTTAGCCTCATCTCATGTCGATCGATGTCGTTGATCTGCGCAATTTTTACGGCCAGCGCCTGGGCGTGGTGGCGCGCCGCTTCGTCGGCCGCGCCGTGCGTTCGCTATGGCGCGACACCGCCGGCCAGCGTGTCCTCGGCATCGGCTATACGACGCCCTATCTCGGCCTGTTCCGCGAGGACGCCGAACGCTGTCTGGCCTTCATGCCGGCCGGGCAGGGCGTGTTGAAATGGCCGACGGCGCGCCCCGCGCTGTCGGCGCTGGTCGATGAGAACGAACTGCCGCTGACCGACGGCGCGGTCGACCGCGTGCTGCTGGTGCATGCGCTGGAAATGACCAACGACCCGGCGGCGCTGCTGCGCGAAGTATGGCGGGTGCTGGCCGCGGGCGGCAGGTTGCTGGCGGTGGTGCCGAACCGGCGCGGCGTCTGGGCGCGCATGGACACGACGCCGTTCGGTCACGGCCGGCCCTATTCGCGCTCGCAGATCAATCAGCTCTTGCGCGAGACCTGGTTCACGCCGTCAGGCTGGAGCGAAGCCTTGTATGTGCCGCCGGTGCCGCGCGGCTGGTTCCTGCGCTCGGCGGCGGCATGGGAACGCACCGGCGCGACTCTGTCAGCGCCGTTCGCCGGCGTGCATCTGGTGGAAGCGACCAAGCAGGTCTATCGCGCGGTGCCGGCGCAACGCCGCATGAAGCGGCGGCTTATGCCCGCGCTCGAACCGGTGCTGGCGCCGTCGCCGGGGACGTAATGCCGCGTGCGGATTATTCCGGCTGGCGCGGCGGGTCGTCGCCGCCCGAAGCCGGCGCGGAGGACGCGGCATCGACATTGCCACCGACGTTGCCGTTGGCATCGCTGCCCGCATTGCCGTTGAAATCCGGACGGAAGCCGCCGCGGTGACGCCGCCGGCGCCGGCCGAAACGATCCGGGCGGTCGCCCTGCTCGTGGCCGTTCGCATCGCCCTGATCGCCGGCGACGACCGGTTGCGGTTGACCGCCGCCGGTGATGAAAGCCGGCAGGCCGGTCACTTCCGGCGCGACATTATTTTGATTTTGCGGTTGGCGCGGCTGGTGCTGCGGCTGATGCTGCGGATTGCGGTGTTGCGGCTGATCGCGCGGCGGGAACGGCTGCGCGTCGCGCGGCAGATAAGGCTGCGCCTGCGGTTGCGGCGGTGCGAACGGCGGCTGCTCGCTTTGACCGGCGAAGGGCTGCGCGTCGTCCTCGCCATCGTCGTAATTGTCGTCGGCGGCGCCGGTCGGCGCGCCCGGCGTCGGCGCCGGATTGTTGTAGTAGGGGTTCTGCTGCCGGAACTGTTCCTGCGCCGTGGCGATCAGGCGGAAATAATGTTCGGCGTGCTGGAAGTAGTTCTCGGCCGCGACCGGATCGCCGGAGCTCTGCGCGTCGCGCGCGAGCTGCATATATTTTTCTGCGATATGCGAGGCGGTGCCGCGAATTTTCACGTCGGGGCCGTTCGACTCGTAAACCCGTGTCAGCGGGTTCTGGCTCTTGCGGTGATTGTTATTGTTGCTGCCGCCGCCACCGCCGCCGCTGCCACCGCCGCTACGACCGCGCATACGCTTCTGACCGTTTCTCATGATTTCCCTGTTCGCCAACTATTGCTTCGCTATTCCGCGGCCAAGCCCCTTAAGACCTGCCGCTGTTCGCTATACTCGACCGGGAAGATACGTCCCGTGACGGTCTCAAGAGGTTCATCCAAACGGATGTTGTTGCGTGGCGAACCTGTCCAGATTGCCGACGCCAATGCCCCGAATTTGTTCGCCTGTTATCGCGATGGCTAATGCAACCCCAATGCCGCTTCTGGCGATTTCGCGAGCCGCTGTCGTTCGACCGGTTCCTGAGCGTTCAACCGGTTCTTGGTCATCGGCTCGTCGTTATCTGCCACTGCAATCGACTTCGCGGTGCTGCCTCGCAGAGCCATTGCTCCGGGGTTCGCGGCAGTGCAACCGTCACGGGTCGATTCCGTTAATGGAAGCTAGTCCGTTCCGGGCCATATTCCAAGCTGTTTTTTGCTCTTTTGCCAGCCCCCCATTTCTGTTGAGCGGCAATGCGTGGGGCTCATGGCATCAAACAAGCGGTTAACGCGCGTGGAATACCGGCCAAATCGGCACGAACGCCGCTAACGGTCAAACCTGCCTTGCTAAACAGGTCGCGAACGGCGGGTTCCTGCCCGGCGCCCAGTTCGACGATGAGGCGGCCGCCCGGCGCCAGCAGATGGATCGCCTGCGACGCGATGGCGCGATAGGCATCGAGCCCGTCTATACCGCCATCCAGCGCCAGCGCCGGATCGTAATCGCGGACTTCCGTTTCCAGCGCGGCGATGTCGCCATGCGCGATATATGGCGGATTGGACACGATCAGATCGAATAGCCCGGTCACGCCGCTGGCGATGTCGCAGACGACGAAACGGCAACGAGCCGCAAGACCAAGCCGTTCGGCATTGCCGCGCGCAATATCGATGGCCGCCGGACTGATATCGGTCGCAAAGCCTTCGGCATTCTTCAGTTCGATCAGCAGCGCCAGCAGCAGCGCACCGGAGCCGGTGCCGATGTCGAGAATGCGTAAAGGCGAAAGGCGCAGTTTGTCGCGCTCGACGAAATCAAGCGCGGATTCGACGACCGTTTCGGTATCCGGCCGCGGCACCAGCACGGCGTCGCTGATATCGAGGGGCAGACTCCAGAATTCCTTGCGGCCGAGAATGCGCGACACCGGCTCGTGTTTGAGCCTGCGCGCGGTGAGGGCGTCGATGGCCGCGATTTCGTCCGCGCCGAGGAGCCGATCGCCATTTGTCATCAACGCGGTGCGGTCGAGGCCAAGCGCATGGCCGATGAGTAATCGGGCGTCGGTGTCCGGGGACTCGATACCCGCCTGCCGCAGCGTGTCGGTCAAAGCGTGCCGTTTCGCCGCGACGCTCAGGCCGGCGGCAGCCATTCTCACGTCGCGCCTTCGGCCGCGAGCAGCTCGGCCTGATGCTCGGTGATCAGCGCGTCGATCAGTTCGTGCAGCGCGACGCCTTCCATCACCGCCGGCAGCTTGTAGAGCGTCAGGTTGATGCGGTGGTCGGTGACGCGGCCTTGCGGATAATTGTAGGTGCGGATGCGTTCGGAGCGGTCGCCGGAGCCGATCTGGCCGCGCCGCTCGGCGGCGCGCTCGGCGTCGAGCTTGGAGCGCTGCGCGTCGTACAATTTCGCGCGCAGCATCTTCAATGCCTTGGCCTTGTTCTTGTGCTGCGAACGGTCTTCCTGCACGAACACGATCGTGTTTGTCGGGATATGCGTGATGCGGATCGCCGACTCGGTCTTGTTGACGTGCTGGCCGCCCGCTCCTTGCGCGCGCATGGTGTCGATCTTGAGATCGTCGTCCTTGATCTGGATGTCGACGTCCTCGACTTCCGGCAGCACCGCGACGGTCGCCGCCGAGGTATGAATGCGCCCTTGCGTTTCGGTGTCCGGCACTCGCTGCACGCGATGCACGCCGGATTCGAATTTTAATTTGGCGAAGACGCCGCGGCCATGCACCTCGGCGATGACTTCCTTCAAGCCGCCTTTCGAGCCTTCGCTCAGCGACAGCACCTCGGTCTTCCAGCCTTGCTGCGCGGCATAGCGCTCGTACATGCGGAACAGATCGCCGGCGAACAACGCCGCCTCGTCGCCGCCGGTGCCGGCGCGGATTTCGAGGATGGCGTCGTGATCGTCCATCGCGTCTTTCGGGATGAGCGCCAGCCGCAGCTCGCGCTCCAGCGCGTCCTGGCGCGCCAGCAGCGCGGGCTTTTCGGCCTCGGCCATCTTGCGCATTTCAGGATCGGTCGAGGCGTCGCCGATCATGTCGTCCAGTTCGGCGATCTCGGCGCCCGTGGCACGATAGGATTTGATCGCCGCGATCACCGGCCCAAGTTCGGAAAATTCGCGCGACAATTTAACGTAGGCCTCGGTACCCAGCCCGCTGCCGAGTTCCTGTTCGATCATGGCGTGGCGGGAAAGCAGCGCATCGAGACGGTGTTGTGGAAGCGAAATCAAAGTGCAAATTCCTTCAAAGGGAAAGTCCCTCGGCGGTCGCAAAATCTTCAAGCGTTTGACGGATGGACACGCTGCCGACCGGCCGCGCCAAAGCCGGAAGCAAGGCGTCGGCGCCCTTCTTGCAGTCCAGCTCCAGCAGCATCGCCTTGACCGGGCCGACCGAGGACGGCGTCAGCGACATGGCGCGATAGCCGATGATCGCCAGCGCCAATGCGCCGATCGGCTGCGAGGCCAGTTCGCCGCACAACGCCACCGGCTTGCCGTGCTTGGCGGCCTTGTCGGCGATTTCCTTCAGCGCGCGAAGCACCGGCGCCGACAGCGGATCGAAGCGTTGCGACACCCGCGTATTGCCGCGGTCGGCGGCGTAGAGGAATTGCATCAGATCGTTGGAGCCGACCGAGAGAAAGTCGACGCGCTCAAGCAGCTCGTCGAGCTGAAACAGCAGCGACGGCACTTCCAGCATGGTGCCGATATGCACCCGCTCGGGCAGCGAATGGCCGTGCTTGCGCAGATGCGTCAGTTCGACCTCGACCAGCGCCTTGGCCAGGTCAAATTCCTCGACCGTGGCGATCATCGGAAACATCACGCGAATTTCGCGGCCGCCGCCGGCACGCAATAATGCGCGTACCTGGCTGCGCAACAGGCCGGGCCGATCCAGTCCGAGGCGGATCGCGCGCCAGCCGAGCGCCGGGTTCTCTTCCTCGAAGTTGCGCAAATAGGGCAACACCTTGTCGCCGCCGATATCGAGCGTGCGGAAGGTCACCGGCTTCTTGCCGGCGGCATCCAGCACGGTGCGGTAAAGCTGCATCTGCTCGCCGGTGCGCGGCAAGGTCGGCGCCACCATGAACTGCAGTTCGGTGCGGAACAGGCCGATACCGGAGGCGCCGGTCTCGGCCATATGCGGCAGGTCGATGGTGAGGCCGGCATTCATCATCAACGAAATGGCGCAGCCGTCCTTGGTGACGCAGGGCTTGTCGCGCGCGGCGCGATACTGCGCCATGCGCCGGGCGCGCAATTTGACGCGCTCGCCGAAAGCGGCCTCGATGTCCTGCGGCGGCCGCATGTGGACATGGCCGGTCGAGCCATCGACGATGATGGCATCGCCCTGTTCGACCAGGCCGGTGGCGTTGGCGATGTCGCCGACGGTCGGAATGCCGAGCGCGCGCGCCACGATCGAGACGTGCGAGGTCATGCCGCCTTCTTCGAGCACGAGGCCACGCAATTTCTTGCGGTCGTAATCGAGCAGCGCCGCCGGACCCATCGAGCGGGCGACGACGATGGCGTTGTCCGGCAATTGATCCTTGCGCGGCGCGTGGTCCTGACCGAGCAGCACGCGCATCAGCCGGTTGGCGAGATCGTCGAGATCGTGCAGGCGGTCGCGCAGATACGGGTCGGAGGCGCGCAGCATGCGCGCGCGGGTGTCGGATTGCACACGCTCGACGCCGGCTTCGGCGGTCAGGCCCGTCGTCACCGCCTCCCTGATTTTGTGCGCCCAGCCCTGATCGTAGGAGAACATGCGATAGGCCTCGAGCACATCGCGATGCTCGCCGCCGTCGACGACGTCGCGGTGCTCGACGAGGCGATCGAGAGCGGCGCGCAAGGTGGCGATCGCCGCTTCCAGCCGCTTGAGTTCCTTCGGCACGTCGTCGGCGATTACGTTGGTGATGACGACACGAGGTTCATGCAAAACAACGTGCCCGAGCGCGATGCCGTCGGACAGCGAGATGCCTTCGATATGGATGGCGTGGCGCGCGGCCGGCTCGGCGCCGGGCTTGGCGATCGACGACAGTTCGCCCGACGCGATCATTTCGGCGAGCACCATCGCCGTCGTCTGCAACGCTTCTTCTTCTTCCTCGGTGTAGGTCCGCCGCGCGCGGTTCTGCACCACCAGCACGCCGAGCGTATTGCCGGCGCGCAGGATCGGCACGCCGAGGAAGGAGTGGTAGATTTCTTCGCCGGTCTCCGGGCGGAACGAGAAGGCCGGGTGGTTCTGCGCGTCCGATAAATTGATCTTGGTGGCTTCGCTCGCCACCAAACCGACCAGGCCTTCGTCGGCCTTCATGACGGTGGCGTGGACGGCTTCGCGCTTGAGACCTTCGGTGGCGTATAGTTCCAGGGTTCCGTCCACGCGCAACACGTAGACAGAGCAAACCTCCGCCACCATGTTGGCGGCGATCAGGACGACCACCTTGTCGAGACGATCCTGCGCGCTGACCGGCTCCGCCATGACTTCGCGAAGACGGCGCAACAGCACGCGCGGACCGCCCAGCGCGCCACGCATTGTGAGGTCCTTTTTATCGGCGCGTGATCTTGCCCGAAAACCGGTATCCACTTTTCGGGATCACGCGCTAAATACCGGAATCGGGGGCCGAAAGCCTCGTTTATGGCCCGATTATGCACGAAAGGCGGCTGCGAATCCGGCGCCCGCAGCCCTGCCGCAGCCTATAGCGAATGGGGGTGGCAACGGGCAAGTTTTGGGGCAAGTTTTGCGACATGTTTTGAGGCAAGCAATTTCGGCCCAATAACGCGGGATACCGCCGTGCGCCCGCCGTTGGCGGCTTTTTTTCCCGGTGTGGCGACAGGCGCGGTCGAGGGAGCGTCACCATGCGACTGCGGTTGTGGATGCTGCGCGCTATTCTCGCGGTTCGTCCGGCGTCTCTGGGCGCGCTGGCAAAGCGCCTGCTCGGCATCAGGCGGACCACGATCGACACCGGCCATGGCCGCTACTGGATCGATCCGGCGTCGAACCTCGGCTATGCGCTGCTCGCCAACGGCGATTACGAGCCGAAGATGCGGGCGGCGCTGCGCGTCTATCTCAAGCCTGGCGGCGTCTTCGTCGATCTCGGCGCCAATGAGGGCTATTTCACCGTGCAGGCGGCCGCGCTCGCCGGTCCGGCCGGGCGGGTGTTCGCCGTCGAACCGCAAACCCGCCTACTGCCGATCATCGCCGAGAACCTGCGGCTGAACGGCTGTACCGGCGTGACCGTCGTGCCGGAGGCGGTCTCCGACCGCATCGGCCGCGCCGCGCTTCACCTTTGCCCGGACGTGAACAGCGGCGGCAGCGGACTGGCGCGGACCACCCGGTACCGTGTTCCGACCGAGACCGTGCCGACGGTCACTTTGGCGGACATATTCGCGCGCTTCGGCATAGAGTCGGCCGACCTCACGAAGATCGACATCGAAGGCTACGAATACGAAGCCGTTCTCGGCTCGCCGCGGATTTTCGAACAAGGCAAAGTGCGGGCGCTGGCGCTCGAACTGCACCCGCTCCAACTGGCCGCGCGCGGCAGGTCGCCGGACGCGATTCATGCTTTTCTGAAAAGCTGCGGTTATCGGCAATCTCCGGATTTCGGCGGCGCGGTCTGGCTGGCGCCTTAGACGTGTCGCGCCTCGGACCAGCTGACCTTTAGGCGCTATTTCGGCCGGTCCGCCGCCTTCCGATAGAAGGCGGCCAGCGTCGCGATCTCGTCTTTCGAGGCGTTCGTATCCTGGGCGATTCGCTCATAGAGCCGCGCGATGCCCGCATAGATGTCATACGCTGCTGCTGTGCTCTTACATCGATCCGGCAATACGCTTTTGTACAAGAAGGTGACGTACAAGGTCGAAGACATGGCGGCGGTGTCGTTGGTGACCAAGGCCTATTACGCCTTCGTCGTGCCGGCCGAGTCGCCGGCCAGCAACGCCAAGGAATTCGTCGCCCATGCGAAAGCGAAAGAGGGCGGGCTGAACTACGGCAAGGTCGGCACTGGCTCCGTCACCGAACTGCTGCCGAAGCAGGTCGAGAAGATCACTGGCGCCAAGATGACCGGCGTCGCCTTCCGTGGCACCGGCCCTGCGATGCAGGAAATCGTCGGCAACCGGCTCGACTTCGCGGTCAGCCGATCTCGATCACGATTCCTTTTTACGAGGAAAAGAAGATCAAGGTGATCGGCTTCACCAGTCCGGAGCGTCTCGCGGTTGCGCCGAACGTGCCGACTTTGGCCGAGCAGGGCTTGGGAATCGTCAATTACGGCTGGTGGGGCGTCTGCGCCGCGTCGGGCGTGCCCAAGCCGGTGCTCGAGACGCTGAACAAGCATGTGCGCGACGCGGTCGCCTCGCCGGAATTCAAGACCATCATGGAAAAGGCCGGCACCATCCCGACCTCGTCTTCGGTCGATGAATTCACCGCGCTGATCGCGGCGACCGCCAAGGAAGCCGGCGACATGTTCCGAGAGCTGGATATTCCGCAGCTGGATTGAGCACAGTTGTCGTCCCCGCGAAGGCGGGGACCCATACGCCGCAGCGCTGGTTTGGGGCGAAAGCCCAAGTCCCCGCCTATTTCTGCTTGGCTTCTATCGAGCGACCGGGGTTATGGGTCCCCGCCTTCGCGGGGACGACAGCCGCGTTAAGCCTTATCCAACCCATACAGCGAATGCAGCGTGCGCACCGCCATATCCGACTGCGCTGCGTTGATCAGCACCGAGAATTTAATCTCGGAGGTGGTGATCGCCAGAATATTGATCTTCTGCTCGGACAGAGCCTTGAACGCTTGCGCCGCGACGCCGGCATGGCTGCGCATGCCGATGCCGATCACCGAAACCTTGGCGACGCCGGTCGCCCCATCCATCCGCTCGTAGCCGATGGCGTCCTTGGCTTTCTCGAGCACGACGCGGGCGCGCTCGTAGTCGGCCGAGGGTACCGTGAATGTCAGATCGGTGGTCGCGCCATCCGGCGAGATATTCTGCACGATCATGTCGACATTGATGCTGGCGTCGGCGAGCGGGCCGAAGATCGCGGCGGCGACGCCGGGCTTGTCCTGCACGCGCCGAACGGAAATCTGCGCCTCGTCTTTGGAGAAGGCGATGCCGGTGACGGTTTGCTGTTCCATGATCTCACTCTCGTCGCAGATAAGGGTGCCGATGAAATTGGCCTTCGGATCGATGTCTTCCGGCTTGACGAAACTCGAGCGCACGAAGATGCGCACATTGCGCAGCATGCCGAGTTCGACCGAGCGCACCTGCATGACCTTGGCGCCGAGGGAGGCCAGCTCCAGCATTTCCTCGTAGGCGATCTTGTCGAGTCTTCGGGCATTCGGCACCACGCGCGGGTCGGTGGTGTAGACGCCGTCGACGTCGGTATAGATGTCACAGCGTTCGGCGCCGATCGCGGCGGCCATCGCCACCGCCGACGTGTCCGAGCCGCCGCGGCCGAGTGTGGTGATGCGGCCTGTCTCCTTGTGCAGGCCCTGAAAGCCGGCGATCACGGCGACCTGCTTGTGCTCGGTGAAACGCCGGATCAGTTCGTCGCCATTGACGTCCTGGATGCGGGCCGAGGCATGGGCGCCGTCGGTCAGGATCGGCAATTGCCAGCCCTGCCAGGAGCGCGCATTGATGCCCATGCCTTCCAGCACGATGGCCAGAAGGCCGGAGGTGACCTGCTCGCCGGTTGCCACCACGGCGTCGTATTCGCGCGCGTTGTAGAGCGCCGAGGCGTCCTTGCACCAGGCGACGAGCTGGTTGGTGACGCCGGACATGGCGGAGACGACGACGGCGACGTCATAGCCGGCATCGACCTCGCGCTTGACGTGGCGGGCGACATTGCGGATGCGGTCGAGATCGGCGACCGACGTACCGCCGAATTTCATGACAAGGCGAGGCATAAGATTGGACGTTCCCGGAGACGGCAAAAGGGGGCTATACATACCCACGGGGTGGGCCCCCTGCAACTTCCGTCCCCATAAGGGAAATACCTGATGGCCAATGCCAGAAGCCGCGCCTCCAGTGTCGATGACGCCGAAATCGGCCGGTTTTCGCGCATGGCCGCCACCTGGTGGGACCCGAAGGGGCCAATGGCGGCGCTGCACAAGTTCAACCCGCTGCGGCTGTCCTATATCCGCGCCCAGGCGGCGGCGCATTTCGATCTCGACCCGAAGAAGCTCGACTGCCTCAAGGGCTTGCGCATGCTCGATATCGGCTGCGGCGCCGGCATCCTGTCGGAGCCGCTTGCTCGCCTTGGCGCCCGTGTCGTCGGCGCCGATCCAGCCGAGGAGAATATCGAAGCCGCCAAGGCCCATGCCGCGGCGACCGGCGTCAGCGTCGATTACCGCGCCACCACGGCCGAGGCCTTGGCCGAGGCCGGCGAGCAATTCGACATCGTGCTGGCGATGGAAGTGGTCGAGCATGTCGTCGACGTGCCGGCCTTCGTCGAAAGCTGCGCCGCGATGGTCAAGCCGGGCGGGCTGATGTTCGCGGCGACGATCAACCGCACGCTGAAGAGCTTCGCGCTCGCCATCGTCGGCGCCGAATACGTGTTGCGCTGGGTGCCGCGCGGCACGCATCAATGGGACAAATTCGTCAAGCCGGAGGAGCTCGAACTGGCGCTGGAGGATTCAGGCCTCGACGTCATCGGCGAGCGCGGCGTGATCTATAATCTGATCGCCGACCGCTGGCAGCTCTCGTCCGACATGGATGTGAATTATATGGTGGTCGCGTCGCGGTCGGCTTCCAAAGGAAGACAGGCATGATCCTCGAACTGGTCGAATTCAATTCGCCGAAGGGCTGGACGCGCCAGCAGGTGGTCGAGGACGCGCGCCACGTCATCGGTAAATGGCAAGGCAACAAGGAATTGCTGCGCAAACATTTCCTGCTCGAGCTGAACGGCAAAACCGGCGCCGGCGTCTATATCTGGCCGTCGCTCGACGCCGCGCGACGCGCGCATAACGAGGACTGGAAACAGGCGGTCATCAAGCGCACCGGCGCCGCGCCGACCATCCGTTATTTCGATCTGTTCCTGTTGATCGACAACGAGAACGGCACGGTCAGCGAATTCCCGGACGCCGCCGAGATCAAGCCGAGCGCGGCATAGCAGCTCCGTCATGGTCGGACTTGTGCCTGCATGTCGGGTATACCCGACATGCAGCATTCAGAAATATGCTCAACTCAGGCAGGCCTGAGTTGCGCGTGCCATCCACGTCTTTAGAAGCAAGGCGTAGATGCCCGGCATAAAGCCGGGCATGACGTTGTCGAGGAAACAATGCTCTGGGCCGCCTTCACCCTTATCGCCGCCGCGGCGCAGACCGCGCGCAACGCCATGCAGCGCGAACTGACCGCCACGCTCGGCACGGTCGGGGCGACGCATGTCCGATTCCTGTTCGGCTTTCCGTTCGCGGTGCTGTTCCTGATTGGCGTGCTGATGGTCACCGGCTCAGACCTGCCCAGGCCGTCGCTGATCTACTGGCCGTGGATCACCTTGGGCTTTGTCGCGCAAATCGCCGCGACGGCGATGATGCTGTCGGCGATGAGCAGCCGCTCCTTCGTCGTCACCACCGCCTATATCAAGACCGAGCCGGTGCAGACCGCTTTGTTCGGATTGATCCTGCTCGGCGACCGGGTGACGCCGATGCTGGCGATCGCGATTATGGTGGCGACCTCGGGCGTCGTGATGATGTCGTTCAAGCCCGGCGTCGCGCAGGAAGGCGGCTACCGGCCGACTGTGATGGGCATTGTCGCCGGCGGCATGTTCGGTCTGTCGGCGATCGGCTATCGCGGCGCGATTCTCAGCCTCGATCTCGGCGGCAATTATGTGCTGGCGGCGACCTTTACGCTGGCCGTCGGGTTGGTGCTGCAGGCGGCGCTGCTGTCGGCCTGGCTGGCCTGGCGCGACATGGCGGTATTGAAGGCCATCTTCCGCGCGTGGAAGCCGTCGGTCATGGCCGGCTTCATGGGCGCATTCGCCTCGCAGTTCTGGTTTCTCGCTTTCGCCCTGACCACGGCGGCGAGCGTGCGAACGCTGGCGCTGGTCGAGGTCTTGTTCGCGCAAGGCATATCGAAATTCATCTTCAAGCAGCCGACGACCTCGCGCGAAGGATTGGGCATCGTGCTGGTCGTACTCGGCGTCGCGCTGCTCGTGTGGGCGCACTAGTCCGCTTTTCACAGACCGATGCGTGAATAGGTGCTGCGCGTTTTCCGCACGCTCACGCACCACGACTGGCTGCGTCGCCACCAATGGTGTAGCCTCGCCGCGCGAACGGCTTCGCACGATATAAAGCCAAAATAAAAAGCCGCAGGGAGAAATCGATGAAACTAACCCATTGCCTGGGGCTGGCCGCATTGGCCCTTCCTTTGGTCATCGCCGCGGGTGCGCCGGCCCAGGCCGAAACGATCAGGATCGGCGTGATGCTGCCGTTCAGCGGCCCCAACGCCGATCTCGGCCATCAGGCCGACAAGGCCTTCGATCTCTACGTCAAGTTGCACGCGAAGGATATCGCGCCGCACACTGTCGAAATCATCAAGCGTGACGAGGGACCGCCGAGCGGCGCGAACGCCAAGGCCGTCGGCACAGAAATGATGGTCAACGATAAGGTGAAAATTCTCACCGGCGTCACGTTTTCGCCCTCGGCGATCGTGCTGGCGCCGGTCGTCACCCAGGCGAAGGTGCCGATGGTGATCGCCAATGCCGGCACCGCCTGGATCACCAACCTGTCGCCCTATATCGTGCGGCTCTCGCACAGCATGTGGCATGCGGCGCATCCGATGGGCGCCTACGCTGCCAAGAACGGCTGCAAGACCGCGGCCGTCGCCTATACCGATTTCCCGCCGGGCAAGGATTCCACCGAAGCCTTCCAGACCGGGTATGAGCAGGCCGGCGGCAAGGTGACGTTGTCGGTGCCGCTCGGCAGCCCGGTGCAGGTGCCCGACTTCACCCCGTATTTCCAGCGCATCAAGGATGCGAAGCCGGACTGCCTGTATGTGTTTGTCCCCGGCGGCGCGCACGCCGCCGGCATGGTGAAGGCCTACGGCGAACTCGGTATGCGCAAGGCCGGCATCAAGCTGATCGGCACGGCCGATATCATCCCGGACAACAAGCTTCAGGAGATGGGCGACGCCGCCATCGGCACCATCGTCACGGGCCATTATTCGGCCGACCTGGTCAACGCGCAGAATACCGCGTTTCTGAAGGCCTGGTTCGAGGCTTATGGCAAAGATGCCGAGCCGCCGGATTCGCAATCGGCGGCGGCATGGGACAGCATGCACATCATCTTCGACACGATCAAAAAGCTGAATGGCGATCTGTCGGACGGCCTTAAAGTCGTCGAAGCGATGAAAGGCTGGTCGATAAGCGGGCCGCGCGGCAGCGTCTCGATCGATCGGGAGACGCGCGATATCATCCAGGACGAAAACGCCTTCGAGGTGATCCGCAAACCGGACGGCCGACTCGGCGTCAAAGTGCTCGCCACCACCAAACAGGTGAAGGACGAGTGCAAGGTGCTCAAGATCGGGCGCTGCGGCTCCTGATCGGATGCTCGAACAAAAACGCCGCCGTGCAGACATGCGCGGCGGCGTTTTTTTACGTTCGCGGGCGGAAAGGCTCTAGTTGCGCTCGTCCGGCAAAATCGGCACGGGCAAGAATTCGATGCCTTCCTCGGCCAGTTCCCTGGCGTCCTCGGGTGAGGCGACGCCATAGATCGAGCGATGCTCGGTCTCGCCGTAATGCATCTTGCGCGCTTCTTCGGGAAATTTCTGGCCGACATCGTCGGCATTCTTGACGATATGCTCGCGCAGCTCTTTCAGCTTGGCGCGGAATTCCTGCTCCTGCGGCGAGATCATTGCGACTGGCGCTTTCTCCGCGAGCGGCGCGGCGGGTGCGATCTCCGGCGCTTCGTCCACTGCGCGGCGTTTGCGGCCGCCGGCAATCCGCGGCGCCATGATCGCCTTCTCGACCTTGGCCGAGCCGCAATGCGGACAGGTCACAAGCCCGCGTCTGGCCTGCTTGTCGAAGGCGGCCGAGTCGGCGAACCAGCTTTCAAAGCCGTGACCGTTGTCGCAGCGAAGCGCGTAGTGAATCATTCCGGCTCCCGCACCAAGTGCAGATGCGTCGGCTCGGCGATCGGCTCCGCCATCTCGAATCGCCGGCCGTGCTGCAAGCACGGCATTCGCGCACGCGCTTGCGTCACCAAAGCCGGATCGATCTCCGCCATCACCACGCCGGGCTCGGTGCCGCCTTCGGCGAGAATGCGACCCCACGGATCGACGATTAGCGAATGGCCGAAGGTGTCGCGGCCGTTCTCATGCGTGCCGCCTTGCGCGGCGGCGAGAACGAAGCAGCCGTTCTCGATGGCGCGGGCACGCATCAAGACATGCCAGTGCGCTTCGCCGGTCTGTTTGGTGAAAGCCGACGGAATCGCCAGCATGGTCGCGCCGGCTTCTGCCAGCGCGCGATACAAGGCCGGGAAGCGCAGATCGTAGCAGATCGTCACGCCGAGGCGGCCCCAGGGCAGGTCGGCATTCATGGCAATTTCGCCCGGACGATAGTTGCGCGACTCGCGATAGCTCTCGCCGCCGGCGAGATCGACGTCGAACATATGGATCTTGTCGTAGCGGGCGGCGATGTCGCCTTTCGGATTGATCAGGAAGGCGCGGTTGGCCGCTTTTTCCGGCGCGATCTTGATGGCCAGCGAGCCGACGTGAATGAAGATGCCGAGCTTGCGCGCCAGGTCGCGAAATCCGGCGAGCGAAACATCGCTATCCTCATCCTGAATCGTGGCGAAGAAGCGCTCGCGCTTGACGTCCATGATGTTGGTCATCTCGGGCGTCTGCGCGTAAGCGGCGCCGTTAGCCTTCGCCTCGCGGATCATGCGCGCCGCCGCGTCGAGATTGGCGGCCGGATCGAGCCCGGTGCGCATCTGGATCATCGCGGCTTTGAAAGTCGCCGGCGTGCCGCTCATGGCGATGTTCCTGCGTTGCTGCCGTCTCCGGCGAGCAAGGGATCGAGCCGGCCATCGTGTTCGAGGTCGTGCAGATCGTCGCAGCCGCCGACATGCACCTGGCCGATGAAAATCTGCGGCACCGTGCTGCGGCCGCTGGCGCGCTGGATCATCGCCTGGCGCACCGAGCTGGACGAGGCGTCGATTTCGTTGAACGCCACGCCCTTGCGGGTCAGCAGCGCCTTGGCCGCATGGCAATAGGGGCACCATCGGGTGGTGTAGATGTCGACGGGGGGCATACGCGGCTTTCCGGTTTCCAACCCTGTTTATATGGGAGTGCGCACCGGCGCGACAACCCGGGCGAAAACCAGCACATCGACATGGCCGGCGCCGGCCCGCAGCAGCGCCCGCGCGCAGGTATCGACCGTCGCGCCCGATGTCAGGACGTCGTCGACCAGGACAATCCGCCGGCCGTTCACCAGCGCCTTGGCCTCGTCCGGCACGCGGAACGCGCCCTGCACATTGTCGGCCCGCTGGGTCTTGGACAGGCCGACCTGCTGCGGCGTGGCGCGCACGCGCTTGAGCACGTCATGCAGCACCGGCACATGGCTGATCTCTGAAATTGCCCCG
>CANKBJ010000012.1 GCA_947479905.1 Bradyrhizobiaceae bacterium | reverse complement strand
GATTGAACCTATGACCCCACCCGTGTGAAGGGTGTGCTCTCCCGCTGAGCTAACCGCCCGGCCATTTCGGCGCGATATAAGGAGGGCCTCGCTTGGGTGTCAAGCGAAGCCCCTGATTTGTTCAAAACAGGCGTTTTTTCTGCACTCCGAAGCGGTCAATTCGTCGCTTTGGGCTCGTCCTCGTTCGGCAGGCGCGAGGCATGGGTTTGCAGCGCGCGGATGCGGTCGGCGAGATTGCCGCCGGGAGCGCCGACATCGGGGTTGCCGCCGACCACGGTAAGGCCGGTGCGATCGCGCGCCGTCTCCGCCGCCAGAATGGCGTCGATCGGCGAATTGGGGCCTTCGAGCGCGGAGGCGAGGCGGGCGACTTCGGCGGCGACGTCATTGATGCGTTCGCGCAGCAAGGCGTTCTCGACGCGCTCGGACGCCCAGCTTTCTTCCGCTTCGCGCTTCATCGTGCCGAGGTCGCGGGACGAGCGGTCACGCTCGTCGCGGGCCTGGTCGAGTTCGGCCTTGAGCTGGGCATTCTCGGTGCGCAACTGCTTGGTCGCGGAATTGGCGCGATCGTCCAGCTCGGTAATCGCCGCGCGCAGATCGGCTTCGGTCTTGCGCGCCGCTTCCAGTTCGACGCGGATATGCTTGAGGTCGGTTTCGCTTTCGCCAAGCGCGCGCGACTGTTCGCCGAGGCGATTTTCCAGATCCTGCGCGCGGCGGCCGAGAAGCTCGGCTTCGGTGGTCTGCGCCACCAGCGCCTGTTCGAGTTCGGACACGCGGCGGCCGAGATTCTCGACCTTGCCGCGCTCTTCCTGCAATTCATGGGTCGCGGCCTTGAGTTCGACGCGCTCGGCGTCGCGGCGGTCTTCCACCGTCTTGAGGTCGCTGTTGGCGACGGTCAGCCGGTCCTTCAGCGCATCGACCTGGGTCTTGAGCGCGACGATTTCGACCTTCTGCGATTCGGCGATGCCGGAGCGCTCGTCGAGCGCGCCCATCATGCGGCCGAGTTCGGATTCCTTGTCATACAACGCGCGCTGGGCGTCGAGCATGGCGCTGGTCTTGACCGAGAATTCTTCTTCCGTCGTGCGTAACTGGTCGCGCAACGCCTTGTCGCGCGCTTCCAGCGCGTAAATGGTGGCGGTCTTTTCGCCGAGTTCGAGCTTGAGCCGGTTGATGGCGTCGCCCTTCTTGCCGAGTTCGGCGAGCTGGCTGGTGCTCTTGGTGCGCAGGTTCTCGACGCTGACTTCGAGGCGCCGCGTCGACATCGCGAATTCGGCGCGCAGTTGATCCTTGTCGGCCTGAATTTCGGCCATCGACAAGGGCGTCGCCGCCTCTAAGCGGCGCATGGTCAGGCGCACGGCGCGGCCATGAACGAGGGGAACGATGACGAGCCCGACAAGGGCTGCGACGAGAAATCCGATCCCGAAATACATGATCGGTTCAATCATGGAACGACGCCTCCAGTAACACTCACCGCGACACTCCCCGCGGAAACCATGACACGACCGGCCAGGCGCTGCCAGCGCATCCAAAGATTAACCTAAACCCGCCTGCGCGTCGCCGGCGTGTTAACCGCGAGCGACGCGCAAGCGTGTAGGTCAAAAGGGTTAAGAGCTATTCCCTGTTAGAAAGGGTTCCAGGTCGCCTTCGGCGTGAACTTGAGATAGCCGATATTGGCGCCGAGGCGCAGGCCCACGCCGGAGCGGATCGGCACCAGCAGGACATTGTCCGCCGTCAGCGCGGTCATGCCGAAGCCGCCGATGAAATAGGCGGAACCGTCGATGCCGGCGAAGCGCTGGTAGATCGCGTCGGTGGACGGCAGGTTATAGACCAGCATCATGGTGCGGGCGCCTTCGCCGCCGGTGTCGAAACCGATCGACGGACCTTCCCAGAACACGCGGCGGTCGCCGGCATTCTTGGTGTAGAGCGTGCCGTCGCCGTAGCGCAGGCCGATAATGAACGCGCCGGAGCCTTCCTGGCCGAGGACGTAGCCGTTCGGCTGTCCCCATTGGCTGAATGCCTTTTCGATAACCTGGGCGAGGCCGCGCGAGACTGAGCCGAAGAATTTGTGGCCCTGGCCGACGATCTCATCGGCGCTGAAGGTCCCGGGCCGCGACGGCTGGATTTGCTGCGGCGCTTGTTGTGCCTGCGGCGCTTGCGGGCTCGGCGTCGAGCCGGGCGGCGGGCTTTGCGCCGCCGCGATGTCCGCGCCGAAAGTGAGCAGGCAAAGGCTCAAAGTCGCCAGAATATTGGCCGCAAAGCGCAAGGGTGCGCGCATCGAATGCTCCATTGAAAGTCGAAACCCCGTTCCCGGCTTAACTCTATGCTCACCGCGACGACCGTAATGTGGCGGCAGCCCTCAATCGGTGCGAATCGGACCTTATGCCACCACGAACTATGACCAGACGACGCCTGCAACGGAAGCCGCCTCCGGCACGCCCCCGGTTGCCGTTATCGACCATGGCCCTGATCGCGGCCATAATTCTCGCGCTCTGGGCGGGCACCCAGGCGCCGAAGGCCTCGCCTGCCGATCGGCTGGTGGTCAATCCGGCCAGCGGACTGGCCATCAGCGGTTTCGATCCGGTGGCCTATTTCAGCGAAAACAGGGCAATCCAGGGCCGTCCGGACCTCGAATTGACCCAGAATGGCGCGGTTTGGCGCTTTTTCAACGAGGGCAACCGGTCGGCCTTTGTCGACCATCCGGAGGTCTATACGCCGCAATTCGGCGGTTATGACCCGGTGGCGATCGAACGGGAGACCTCGGTGCCGGGTCATCCGGAAATCTGGGCGGTCGCCGGCGAGCGGCTTTATCTCTTCTATAGTGCCCAGGCGCGGGAGGCCTTTCTCAACGATACGCCGCGCATCGTCGAAAGCGCGACGCGCAAATGGCCCGAGGTCGCCCGCACCATCGGGCAGTGACGTCAGGCGGATTTGGCAGGCTTCGCCATGGCCGGATCGCCCCAGGCAATAAAGCCGGGCACCAGGAACTTTTCCGCGACATGACCGAAAGTGAGCGGCTCGCCATTGGGCATCGTGACGACGCCACCGGCCGCAGCCAGGATTGCGCAGCCGGCCGCGACGTCCCATTCGCGGGTCGGCGACAGTCGCGGATAGATGTCGGCCGCGCCCTCGGCGATATGACAGAATTTCACCGCCGAGCCGCATAGATAGCGTTTGGCGACCGGCAGCCGCGACAGAAAATCTTCCGTCACCTCATCGAGATGCGTGCGCGAGGTCGCCACCGTCAGGCGCGCCGGCGCCGGCCGCGCGCGGATAAAACTGCGGTCATAAGCCTCACTTGGCGGCGCGCCGAATTTGAGCCGCAGCCGTTCGGCTTTCGCGCCGACAACGCCGCGCCAGAGCAGGCCCTGCGCCGGCGCCGCGATGACGCCGGCGATCGGTGTGCCGTTGGTGACCAGCGCGACATTGACGGTGAATTCGTCGCGGCCGGCGAGAAACTCCTTGGTGCCGTCGAGCGGATCGACCACCAGAAAGCTCGGGCCCAGAGCGCCCGACGGACGCAAGCCGACGCTTTCCTCGGCGATCACCGGGACACCGGGCAACAGCCGGGCGAGGCCTTCCAGGATCAAGGCCTCGGAAGCCTCGTCGGCCGCGGTCACCGGCGACAGGTCCTTCTTGACCCGCTGCGCAACGGATGAAAACGGCGTGGCCAAGGTCGCCAATGCGGCACGCGACACGATCTCGCTCAAACCGTCGAGAATCTGCTCAGCCTGGCGGGGGGTGATTTCCGGTCCGTCGGTCGCTGCTCGCACGTGCCTTGTCGCCCTTTGCCGAAGTCTCAATCCAGATTTCCAACCTTGGCGGTCGCGGACGCGCGGTGTATCACGCGCGACAGGCCGATACGACAAGCGATTCGCCCGTCAGTTGATAGCTTTTTTTGGCCGCTTTTCAGTCCCTTGCACGTCAGCGGAGACAGTCCATGTCCGGAACCCCCCTTGAAGCGCTCGATCTCGCCGCCCTTTTGTGCTCGCGGGTCTGTCACGACCTGATCAGCCCGGTCGGCGCCATCGTCAACGGGCTGGAAGTGCTGGCCGAGGACAAGGACGCGGAAACGCAGGCCTTCGCGCTCGAACTGATCAAGAAGAGCGCCAACACCGCTTCCGCCAAGCTGCAGTTCTGCCGCATCGCCTTCGGCGCGGCAGGCTCCGCCGGTTCGCAGATCGACACCGGCGACGCCGAAAAGATTTCGCGCGGCTTTCTCGAGGATGAAAAAACGAAACTCGCCTGGAACCTGCCGCGCATCCTGCTGGCCAAGAACCGGGTCAAGCTGCTGCTCAATATGCTGCTGATCGCCGGCCAGACGATCCCGCGCGGTGGCCAGCTCACCGTAGATCCGATCGGCGAGGGCGACACGATGGGCATCAAGGTCACGGCCGCCGGCGCCAATGCCAAGATTCTGGCCACCGTGCCGCCGCTCCTGGCCGGCGAGGGTGGCCCGGACGGCCTCGACGCCCACCGGATTCAGCCATTTTACGCTCATCTATTGGCGCAGGCCTGCGGGCTCAAAGCGTCGATCGCGATGGAAGGCGACGCCGTGGTGGTGATCGCCCAATAAACCTGTTTTATGCGGGGCATGGGTGGTTAACGAAACCTGAATGCCCGACAAACATTTAGATTTCCGCAACCAAAATTAAACGCTTCATCGACAGACTGGCGGCGCTCTCGACGGAGAGCGGCGGACGGGCGCTGTCGCCCGTCGATGAAGGCGTTTGATCCATGGACGACCTGCTCCGGGAATTCGTGACCGAGACCAACGAGAGTCTCGACGTCGTCGACGTCGAGCTCGTTCGCTTCGAGCAAGATCCCAATAACGCCAAGATCCTCGATAATATTTTCCGCCTCGTACACACCATCAAGGGCACCTGCGGATTTCGCGGCCTGCCTCGCCTGGAAGCCCTGGCGCACGCCGCCGAAACGGTGATGGGGAAATTCCGCGACGGACTGCCGGCCACCAACGACGCCGTGACGGTCATTCTCGCCACCATCGACCGCATCAAGGAAATTCTCGAATCGCTCGAGCGCGACCAGCGCGAGCCGGACGGCGCCGATGCCGACCTGATCGCCGATCTGGAACGCATCGCCGAACGCACTTTGGCCGCCGCCCAGAAGCAGGCCGTCGAGCCGGCGCGCGTGTTGCGGCCCGGTGAAGTCTCGCTCGATGAACTCGAGCGCGCGTTCCGCGACACGCCGGTCGATCCGCCGGCGCTCAAGGGCGCCAAAGCGGAGAAGACCGGCAAGGCCAAGCCGGTCGAGGAAGCCGTGAAGGAAGACGACGTCGCCAAATCCGGCAGCCAGTCGATCCGGGTGACCGTCGATACGCTCGAACAATTGATGACCATGGTGTCGGAACTGGTGCTGACCCGCAACCAGTTGCTCGAAATCGTGCGCCGCCACGACGATTCGGAATTCAAGACGCCGCTGCAACGGCTGTCGAATGTCACCGCCGAGTTGCAGGAAGGCGTGATGAAGACGCGCATGCAGCCGATCGGCAACGCATGGCAGAAATTCCCGCGCATCGTGCGCGACCTGTGCAACGAACTCGGCAAGAAGATCGAGCTGGAATTGCAGGGCGCCGAGACCGAACTGGACCGTCAGGTGCTTGACCTGATCAAGGACCCGCTCACGCATATGCTGCGCAATTCTGCCGATCACGGTCTGGAGACGCCGGCCGAGCGCCGCACCGCCGGCAAGCCCGAGCAGGGCCACATCAGGCTGTCGGCCTATCACGAAGGCGGTCACATCGTCATTCGCATCGCCGACGATGGCCGCGGCCTCGACACCGCGCGCATCAAGGCCAAGGCGGTGGCGCAAGGGCTGGTCAGCGAAGCCGATATCGAGAAGATGCCGGAAGCGCAGATTCACAAATTCATCTTCGCGGCCGGCTTTTCGACTGCGACGACGGTCACCAATGTTTCCGGCCGCGGCGTCGGCATGGACGTGGTGCGCACCAATATCGATCAGATCGGCGGCGCCATCGACGTCAAGTCGATCGCCGGCGTCGGCCTGAGCTTCACCATCAAGATCCCGCTGACGCTGGCGATCGTCGCCGCCTTGATCGTGGAATCGAGCGGCGAGCGGTTCGCCATTCCGCAGTTGTCGGTCGTCGAACTGGTGCGCGCGCGCAAGGGCGGGGATCATCGCATCGAGCGCATCAAGGACACGACGGTGCTGCGGCTGCGCGACAAGCTGTTGCCGCTGGCGCGCCTGAGCAGGCTGTTGGGGACCGATGCCGACGCCGACCGGGAAGTCGAGAGCGGCTTCATCGTCGTCACTCAGGTCGGCAGCCAGACTTTCGGCATCGTCGTCGACAGCGTCTTTCACACCGAGGAAATCGTCGTCAAGCCGATGTCGACCAAGTTGCGTCACATCACGATGTTCTCCGGCAACACCATCCTCGGCGATGGCGCGGTGATCATGATCATCGATCCGAACGGTGTCGCGCAGGCGATCGGTTCGACCGTTACCTCGCAGATGATCGTCGAGGCGGCGCAGGATCGCGTCGAGGAGACCGGCGAGGAGGCGACGTCGTTGCTGGTGTTCCGCGCCGGCTCGACCCAGCCCAAGGCGGTGCCGCTGTCGCTGATCACCCGGCTGGAGGAAATCGACGCCCGCAAGATCGAACTGTCGAATGGCCGCCACATGGTGCAGTACCGCGGCCAGCTGATGCCGCTCATCAGCATGAACGCAAATGTGAATGTCAAAGGCGAAGGGGCGCAGCCGCTGCTGGTGTTCTCGGACGGCGCACGTTCGATGGCTCTGGTGGTCGACGAGATCATCGACATCGTCGAAGACCGCCTCGCCATTCAGGTGACCAGCGAGGTTCCCGGCGTGCTCGGCTCCGCCGTGATCAAAGGTCAGGCGACGGAAATCGTCGATGTCGGCCACTTCCTGCCGATGGCATTCGAGGACTGGTTTCGCCGCAAAGACAATCCCACCGGTGCGCGCCAGTACGCGGTTCTGCTGATCGACGACTCGCCGTTCTTCCGCAATATGCTGACGCCGGTGCTGCAGGCCGCCGGCTATGCCGTGACCGCCGTTGGCTCGGCGCGGGAAGCGCTGGCGCTGCTGGAAGACGGGCGCGCTTTCGATGTCGCCGTCACCGATATCGAAATGCCGGAAATGGACGGCTTCGAATTCGCCGAGGCTGTTCGCGCCGATGAGCGCTATCCCGAGTTGCCGGTGATCGCGCTGTCGTCGCAGATCTCCGCGGAGTCGATCGAGCGTGGCCGCCAAGCCGGTTTCCACGACTATGTCGCCAAATTCGACCGACAGGGACTGATCGCGGCGCTCATGGAACAGACCGACGTCGGTCGCGCGGCGTGAGGGGCAGGGCATGACCAGCGAAAACACCGACCGCAACGTCAATGAATACGTCACCGCAGTGGTTGGCGGGCAATTGTTCGGCCTGCCGATCCGGCGTGTGCAGGACGTCTTTATCCCCGAGCGATTGACCAAGGTGCCGTTGGCGCCGCCGGAGATCGCCGGCGTTCTCAATCTGCGCGGCCGGATCGTGACCCTGATCGATCTTGGGCTCCGGCTGGGGCTTGTGCGCGAAGACAATGGCGGTCCGGCCATGGCGATCGGCGTCGAGATGCACGGCGAATCGTATGGCCTCCTGATCGACAGCGTCGGCGAGGTCCTCAAGCTCGACAGCGCCGCGCTTGAGCGCAATCCGATCAATCTCGACCCGCGCCTGGCCAGCGTATCCACCGGCATCTTTCGCCTCGACGGTCAGCTCCTGATGGTCATCGACGTCGACCGCATTCTCGATATCTCGATCCACGCCGCCGCGGCATGAGTTCGACTGAACAAAGCAAGCGTGCGCTTGCCGCGACACAGAACGAAATGAACAAGACGAGGCATTGAAATGAAGACCTGTTTGATCGTTGACGACTCCAGCGTCATCCGCAAAGTTGCGCGCCGCATTCTCGAAGGTCTCGAATTTACCATCGAGGAAGCCGAGGACGGCGAGCAGGCGCTTGTCGCCTGTCAGCGCAAGCTGCCCGAGGCAATCCTGCTCGACTGGAACATGCCGAAGATGGACGGCTACGAATTCCTGCGCATGCTGCGCCGCCTGCCCGGTGGCGATGGGCCGAAGGTCGTCTTCTGTACTACCGAAAACGACGTTGCGCATATCGCGCGGGCGCTGCATGCCGGCGCCAACGAGTACATCATGAAGCCGTTCGACAAGGAGATTGTCGAAGCCAAGTTTCAGGAGGTTGGCCTGATCTGATTTCTCGCGCCGTCCGGACCCACCCGTCAACAAAATCAGTCAGGCCCGATGACTTTCGCTACTCCCCTTGCTTCAGCCGCCACGGGTCTCGGTCCGCGCGTTCGCGTCATGATCGTCGACGACGCGATCGTCGTGCGCGGGCTGTTTTCGCGCTGGGTCGAGGCCGAGCCGGACATGGAGGCGGTCGCCTCGCTGCGCACCGGCCGCGAGGCGGTGTCGCAGCTCGAACGGGCCAATCCTGACGTCGTGGTTCTCGATATCGATATGCCGGAGCTCGACGGCATCGCCGCGCTGCCGCTGCTGCTGGCGAAAAAGCCCGATCTGATTGTGATCATGGCGTCGACGCTGACGCGGCGCAATGCCGAGATCAGCCTGCGCGCGCTGTCGCTCGGCGCCACCGATTACATCCCCAAGCCGACCACGAACCAGGAAGTCAGCGGGTCGCCGGAATTCCACCGCGACCTGATCGAAAAAATCCGCCATCTCGGGCTGCGCGCCAGACGCCGCCGGGACCCGCAGGCAACGGAAACGTCCATCGCGCCGCCTCTGGTGCCGAGCGCGGCGCCTGTCGCCGCGCCGGTCCAGGCCCGCGCATCTCGGTCAACAAGCGCGGTCAAGCCGATCCATACGCTGCATGGCGAGGCGCATGCGGCGATCGTCCTGCGCGCGTCGCCATTGACGCCGCCGCGCGTCCTGCTGATCGGCGCCTCGACCGGCGGACCGCAGGCGCTCAATGCCATCGTGGCGCAGATCGGCGGCGTTATCGACCGCGCGCCGGTGCTGATCACGCAGCACATGCCGCCGACCTTCACCACCATTCTCGCCGAGCATCTGGCGCGCTCGTCCAATCGGCCGACCCGCGAAGGCGTCGACGGCGAGGAGATCAATGCCGGCACCATTTATCTGGCGCCCGGCGGCAAACATATGAGCGTCACCCGCCGCGACGGCGTCGCCGTGATCGCGATCGGCGACGGCGCCATGGTCAATTTCTGCAAGCCGGCGGTCGATCCGCTGTTTTCCTCCGCCGCCGAGGTGTGGGGCGCCAAAGCGCTGGCGCTGGTGCTCACCGGTATGGGATCGGACGGATTGTTCGGCGCGCAGGCCGTGGTCGAAGCCGGCGGCCAGGTGATCGCGCAGGACGAAGCCACCAGCGTGGTCTGGGGCATGCCCGGACAGGTCGCGCAGAACGGCCTATGTTCGGCCGTGTTGCCGCTCGACGAGATCGCGCCGCGGCTCACCCGCCTGTTCGCGGGGGAGCGGCCATGACGCCGGGCGACTTCGACTATCTGCGCAAGATGCTGCGCGAGCGCTCCGGGCTGGTCCTTGCGGCGGAGAAGCAATATCTCGCCGAAAGCCGGCTGCTGCCGGTGGCGCGGCGCTACGGCATGACCGATCTGACCGCGCTCATCTCCAACATCAGAATGCAGCCGACGTCGCAGCTCGCCATCGACACGGTCGCGGCGATGACCACCAACGAGACGTTCTTTTTCCGCGACAAGGCGCCGTTCGAGAACTTCCGCGATCACATCATGCCGGCACTGGTCGCTGCGCGCGGGCGCGAAAAGCGCATCCGCATCTGGTGCGCGGCCGCCTCGACCGGCCAGGAACCCTATTCGCTGGCGATGACGCTCAACGAAATGGGCCCGGCGCTTGCCGGCTTCCGCGTCGAAATTATCGCCACCGATCTGTCCGGAGACGTGATCGACCGCGCCAAGGCGGGCCTGTACAGCCAGTTTGAAGTGCAGCGCGGCCTGCCGATCCAGCAACTTCTGAAATATTTCACGCAGGAAGGCGAAAGCTGGCGGATCGCCCCCGCAATTCGCGCCATGATCCAGTTCCGCACGCTCAATCTGCTCAACGATTTTTCGCCGCTCGGCACCTTAGACGTGGTGTTCTGTCGCAACGTGCTGATCTATTTCGACCAGGAGACCAAGATCGGCGTCTTCAACCGCATCGCCCGGCAGATTCCGGACGACGGCTATCTGGTGCTCGGCGCAGCCGAAACCGTGGTCGGCCTGACCGATGCGTTCAAGCCGATGACGGAGCGGCGCGGGCTTTACACGCCGAACCCGGCGCAGCGGCGGGCCGCCCCGATGACGCAATTCGCGAACGCCAAAGTCTAAGTGCAAGACGCGCCCTCAACGCAAAAACCCCGGCCACATGGGCCGGGATTTTCGTTTCAGACACAGCCGGCGCGGATCAGTTACAGACCCGCACATTGCGAACGTGCAGGCGGCCGTAGCGATCTTCGTAATCGCGGCGCTCGATGACGCATTGGCGGGCATAACCGCGTCCGCGATAGCCGTGATTGTTGTTCATCTGCGAGCCGACGATGGCGCCGACGGCGAGGCCGCCGATGACGCCGGCGGCGATCTGGCCGTTCTCGGCCTGCGCCGGCTTCGGCGCGATCGCGACAGTCATGGTCAGGGCCGCGACGGCGGCGAGGGTGACGAATTTCATCATGGTAATGTTCCTCCGGTTGATGCGCTGTTAGTCGACGACTTGCACGATGGTGCGCGTGCGCGGGTCGACGATCACGGGACGCTGGTTGACGTAGGTGTAGCGATAATTCGGCGCGTTATATTCGGCCGGCATCTCGTAGTAGGTCACACCGGTTTCCGGCAGCACCGCGCCGACGCGGACGTCGCTCTGATAGGTGTAGGACGGCACACGCTGTTCGACGACGTAAGTGCGGAAGCGCGGACGATCCTGCACGCCGAGAATGCCGCCGACCGTGCCGGCGACGGCGCCAAGCGTGCCGCCGACAACGGCGCCGACCGGGCCTGCATCGCGATTGCCTTGCGCCGCGCCGCGTTCGGCGCCCTGGATCGTGCCTTGCGCCTGCGCGTTCATCGGGCTCGCCAGCGCGGCGAGCAGAAGTGCCGAACCGATGAATTGAGCCGTGAATTTAACCTGCATGGACGCTCCAATTGTTGGGTAAGCCAGCCGTGAGGCCGGGGCTGCCTGTCAACACGCATCTCGTGAAATTGTTCCGCCTTGCGCCACGCGCCGCGGGCAAGAGGTAACGGGACGGAACGAAGACCGCCGTGATGGATTGACGGGCGACATCGAAGCACTGCGATTGAATGGACGAGGTTTCTCATGATGACGTTTCAGATTATCGGCGCGGTTTTTGTCGCTTTGTTCTTTGCGGCGGCGATGACCGGGCAAAGCGCGCAGGGGCGGTGAGCGCTGCGTGATTGACCGGTTCAATATTCAAATAGCGGGCACTTTCTTATCCGTCCCCGGTTACGGGGAGGGTGGACGCGAGTGAAACGAGCGGCCGGGTGGGGCGACGTTTGATGGTAGACCGCTAGCTAAACCCCACCCGACTCCGCGCTTCGCGCGGAGCCACCCTCCCCTTTCAGGGGAGGGATAAGAGAAGAGCTGCGGACATGATTCATCGCCCGTATTCTTTAGCGGCCCCGGGCAGGCCGTCTTCCAAAATTGCATTCCCATCTTCGCCCCCGAAACGAGGGCGCGCGGAACGCCGGGGTCACAACAACCCCGTAGCCTCGTGTGATTGTGAGTTAGATTTCACACGAGCAAGTCACCACGAGATTGCCGGTTTCCCGGCGTCCCGCGCGCGATGTTTATAGGTTTGCTCCGCTTGACCCCCGGTGGCCGGACGATTTCAGGAGCCCTTTCTTGCGAAAGGCGCACCTAGCCACCGCTGCGGGGCTTTCATGGCGTGGCGGGGATGCTTCCCCCTTCGGCTTCTCTAGGCCCTGGTATCGAGCCCGTTGAATGCCAAGGTTTCTGCCCCGATGGCCACGGCACGGCCGCCCCAGTGACTGCCTGCACGGGCAGCCGGGACCAAGCGGCTTGGACCGCTGATGAGGTCGTTGCGCCGTATCTCCGACGCCCTCACCAGCCACCGCTCCCCGCCCCAGCATCTGACGACGCTGATCAAACGCCACTCGTTAGTTGGGACGGGATGACGTGTATATAATCCTAGGGATATTAACAGTCAAGATGGGAGTATGAAAAAAATCTGCTAATCTCCAGCGTGACCATGGCAGGCGGTCGTCGCCGGTGTCGGCATTGTTCGAAATGTATCTCGCTCAGACTATTGATTGCCGTCAATAGCGGCACGTAATTGCGGGTTCATGATCACCGCGGTGTTGCGGGGCCGAATGCTCTCGACCGCGATATTGCGTGCTTCCAGCTCGGTATCGGGCCGCGCATGAATATGGATGCCGAGAACGTCGTTGTTGCTTAGCGCAACCAAGACCGAGCCGCTGGCGGCCCGCAGCGACTGGCAGTTATGGCCATAGACCCGGCCTTGATCGTAGGACAGACGGCGCGCTTCGTCGGCCGTGTAAGGCATCATCAAACATGTCGCCGAAGCGTCGAACTCGAAGGCTTGCCGCCAGGATCCGTTGCCGAGCAGATCTTCGTCGTCAAAGAGAGGCCGGCCTGCGAGCCGCGCCTGGATCAACATGGCATGAAAGATCAGGCGCTGATAACCGCCGAGCGCAGCCGACTCCATGCCTGTGGGCTGGCGCAGTCCGAGCGGCTGTATCGGGGCCGAAGGCTGGCTGGCAAGTTTCAGCAGCAGCACGTCATTGCCCCAGACACTCTGATCGGTGAGTTGGCGATAAGCCGTGCCGGTGCCGGCAACCGGCCGCGGCGTAAAGCCGGGGGCGGGAAGAACCTGTTCGATCGGTATGCCGACGGGAGTCTGAGCCGTGTTGCCCAGCGGATAAAACCAGGCGCCCCCTGTGTTGCCTGACGGGAATGCCGCCATGCAGTGCCGCGCCGTCAGCACAAGATTTCCGCGCACCCGCATGCCCGAGCAGGCGATTTGCTTGCGATAGACGTCGTTGGCCTTGGTAACAATGACGCCCGCCAGGTTCTTCAACCGCTCGGCCGCGCCGCCGAGCGCTTCCGGCGCAAGACAGTATTTTCGATAATCGCTGTAGATCGTGGCGCATGCGGCGACCGCGGGCAGCTCCAGCGCATTCAGCGGCGGCGGATTGGATTCGCGCGGCTGCGCGAACAGACAAAGACTGTGAAAATCGTTGATACGATCGCCGGTCTGCCCGTTTCCGAAGCGGATTTTCTCGCGCAGTCTGCGAACAGCGTCCCCGCAGCTATGTTGGCGCTCGCTCTCGATCGTGGCTGTTAGCCTTGCGCGGATGTTGTCGCCCTGGGGACCGATCGGAATCCGCGGCTCCGCCCCGCGGCGGGCATCGTCGGCCGCCACTTCCTGGCGGACAAAACCGCCGAGCCGGACAGAGGTGCGATCCGGCGGTACGAGTGGCCGGACAAAGCCGTCAGGCAGGGAAAGACGGTCGTCGGCAAGAAGGTCGATCGCTCCTTGCGGCGCCGTGCTGCTCAGACCGGACGCACGCCATCCGGAAAGGAAGTTCATGAGCGCCTTGTCCTTGCGATCGACCGCGTTTGATTGCTTTTCTGCCAGAAACTTCGTCTGGCCGTCGAAAGTTTTCAAATCGAAAGACCCCGACGTCTGCGCGGCAGCCAGGCTGAGAGTGAAATGACTACCAACGGTCGCGCCGACGACAATCGCAAAACCGGCGACCTGGCATCGACTTGTTGCGCGCATATCAACCTACCCGCAGCAAAAGCAGTACCGCGCCGAAAAGGCACAAGGTTGAAATCAATAATAACGGGAATATTGATTAATTGCAATAAATACGAGAAACTCAATCGCCGAGGGGTGGGTTGGTAGCGTGGGGGCGTGCCATGGGTTCTTTGTTTGCGAGGGTTTTTGGTTTAGTTGCCGTTTTGTTTTTGATTTCCGGGTGCTCGTCGATGATCAGCACCCATCGCTTTGCCGGCGAAGATGCCAAGGGGCCCGAAAGTCAGCACGCCGGTTCCTACTTCCTTCCAAAGCACCTTCTTCGGGTTACCGTTCAGGGCACTAAAGACAGTTTCTCGATCACCACAGCGAGCGTGGCAGTCTCCGACCCGCGCACGCTTTCGGAGGTTGGGTATGAGCTTTCCGGTTTCTCGAACGACGACATCAAGGTCGATTTCGAGGACAATGGCCTGCTCAAAGCGGTGGCGTCCACCGCGACCGACAAGACGGGTGAAATAATTATCCAGATCGCCAAACAGATCGGTGGCTTCCGCGAGGGAGAGCAGGAAAAGCCGCTCCTCGCTTCGTATGATTTCGATCCATTCGATCTGCGTGCCGCGAGCGAAGTCAACGCAAAATTGAGCCGACGGTTTAAAAAAAGCTGCGTCGAAATCGAGTTGGTGCCAAACATCTGGAGCGGCGGGTGCCGAGCGGGATCGAAATCGATCGGGACGGCGGCCGCGGCTGTCACGGCGAGCGAACTGCAAACGCTGCCGCCGAAGGCGCCCGGCATCTATTATCGCAGACCGATCAATCATCGCGTTCACATCATAGAAGCCGGCGAATCCAAAGAAATGAAGACCCTGCAATTTGCCAATGCTGCGCCGATCTTCCGAATCGACATCGACAGAACGGCATTCGTTGCACGCAGTACTACGCTGGCCTTTAAGGATGGCGTGCCGACCTCGGTTCAGGTCGTCAAACCGTCGGAGGTTTTGGAAGTGGCCGGCCTGCCATTGAAGGTCGTCAATGCCGTGATTTCCGCGCCGGTCGACGCGATCACCGAGCGGCAGAAACTCGCGACTGCACAGGCCGCGCTGTACCAGGAGCAGGCCAAGCTTCTGGCAGCCGAGCGTGAGCTGAAAGTGGCGATTGCCAACTCCAGCACAGCGAGCGATCTGCGCCAGGCCACATTGCCGGCGATTTCGACGAACCGCAGCGCGGTGTTGTCTCCATCCGCGATCAGTCTGTGCCAAAACATCGGCATCGATCCGCAGAATTGCTCGAGCGCCTTGTTGCAATAGCGATCCCTGGTGCACTGCCATGCCTTTGCCGCGCGTTAAATCCATAGTCATCCTGATCCCAATTCTGCTCATGGCCAGCGGCGCAGTCTGCGCCTCCGCGCCTTTGCAGAACCAGACAGCCGAGGCGGCCGCCGCGCCGCCTGGATTCAAGATGCCGCGGTTGAATACCGAACCCACGGAAGTAGAAGTCATCGGCGGCGAAATCTCGACCGATCGCCGAATCGTTGGTATCTCCTATGACGACAATGCCGGTGTCACACGCGTGTGCAGCGGTCTTTGGATCAGCCGCGACTTCGTGCTGACTGCGGCTCATTGCACATGCAATAACTCGTCAGGCATCTACGCCGTTACTAACGCAAACGAGATCGAAAAAGATTGGCGCGGCGCAAAATTCCACCGCCGGCTCAATGACGCATTCTGCGTCACCAGACAGCCGAGAAACGGCGACGATCTCGCCTTGCTAAAGCTTAACGCCCCGCTGCCATCCGATACCGGCTTCAAGACCAATTGTATGTACAGCCTGCTGGGTGAGATTGCGCTCGGCGTCACCTGGATCCGCAATGTGACCAGGCGAATCCAGGCTGCGGGGTACGGCTTTGTCGGCGACGGTCCGATAGGCACGCGGCGCTCCGCGTCCATTGGCGTCAATACGCTGACCTGCGCCGAGCCCGCCGCTCAGGCAATGGGATGCTGGCCCCTTGGCGAGTTCATCCTCGGCGCGGGCCGTACCGACGGCGAAATCCGCGACACCTGCGCCGGCGATAGCGGCGGTCCAGCCTACGTCATGAACGGCGAACGTTTCATTCCTGTCGGCATCGTGTCGCGCGGCTTGCCGATTGCGCATCCCTATCCCCACGCCGGCGTTTGCGGCGCCGGCGGAATCTATACGCACATTGGCCGCCACAATGTCATCGCTTGGCTCAAGCAGGCCGGCGTACCTTCTGGCACTGCTATTTGCCGCTGAATGTGTGGACGGTGCTCGATTTGGCGTCGCGGCCGTTCGATAAAAAAACCTCGGAGCTTCTGCCCCGGGACTTCAAGTTATGGAGTGAGCCAGCGGGCTCAATTCAAGATGACGCAGACGCAACGGGTGGGAGGCCAATGACGTGTCTCACGTTTGGCGCTGAAAAGCCAAAAAGGCGCCGATCGCTCGGCGCCCTTTTTGAGTTCTTTGCGGGGAACGGCGTCTTTACGCCGGGATCCGTTCGTCGGCTTCGCTCGGCTCGCGCAGCACGTAGCCGCGGCCCCACACCGTCTCGATATAGTTCTTGCCCGAGGAGGCATTGGCCAGCTTCTTGCGCAGCTTGCAGATGAAGACGTCGATGATCTTGAGCTCCGGCTCGTCCATGCCGCCATAGAGATGATTGAGGAACATCTCCTTGGTGAGCGTCGTGCCCTTGCGCAGCGAGAGCAGCTCGAGCATCTGGTATTCTTTGCCGGTGAGGTGGACGCGCTGGCCGCCGACTTCGACCGTCTTGGTGTCGAGGTTGACGACGAGGTCGCCGGTATTGATGACCGACTGGGCGTGGCCCTTGGAGCGGCGGACGATCGCGTGGATGCGGGCGATCAGCTCGTCCTTGTGGAACGGCTTGGTCATGTAGTCGTCGGCGCCGAAGCCGAGGCCCTTGACCTTGTCCTCGATGCCGGCGAGGCCGGAGAGGATCAGAATGGGCGTCTTGACCTTGGAGACCCGCAGGGACCGCAGGACCTCGAAACCCGACATATCGGGTAGGTTCAGGTCCAGAAGGATAATGTCGTAGTCGTAGAGCTTGCCGAGATCGACGCCTTCCTCACCCAGATCGGTGGTGTAGACGTTGAAACTCTCAGATTTCAGCATCAGCTCAATCGACTGAGCCGTCGCGCTGTCGTCTTCAATGAGTAGAACGCGCATGCCAGTCCCCTATCTCGCCGCAACCGGGCTTAAGGTCAGCGCCGCAAAGGCGGCGAGTGTGAAAAAACGCGGTGGGACAAACCGATTCGACACTATTCGGACATGGTTAACAAAACCTGATTCTTCAGTGCAAGCATTCGCTGGCGATTGCAAGGCGAATCGCCATAAGATGTTGCAGATGAGTGGTTTTTTAGCCACGAGACGCTTCATGCTCCGGTTTAACGACCGGGTCTAACCGGCCTGCCCGACTCGCCCCCGCCGCGGAATGCGGCCAGCCGAATCGGTTCGCTCAAGTCCCACGGACGATGACCCAATGATTAACGACCCGGGTAAACACGGAGTTAATGAACAGGGGTTGCCGGTAATCCTAAGGGCGGGTTTACGGCCTTTTTTGCGTTGTTCCGTTGGCGGTATTTGGCTGCCCAAATCGTGAAGGCCGCCCCATTCGTCATTCCGGGGCGTCCGCCGATAGGCGGACGAGCCCGGAATCCAGGGGCTAGCGCCTTGCAATGTTGCACTGGATTCCGGGTTCGCTCGCTACGCTCGCGCCCCGGAATGACAGGTACCGGAATGACAGGTAGATGAGAAGATGAAAGCACTGGCCGAGCAAATCGGCGATATTGACGGGGTCGAGATCTACGGCCGGGTCGTCGGCGTGCGCGGCCTGATGGTCGAGATCGCAGGTCCCATCCACGCCATGTCGGTCGGCTCGCGGCTGACGCTGGAAAGCGGCGGCGGCCCCGGTATTCCGTGCGAGGTGGTCGGCTTCTCCGGCAAGCTGGCGCTGGCCATGCCTTACGGCGCGCTCGAAGGCGTGCGGCGCGGCTGCCGCGCCGTGGTCAACAGTTCGGCGAGCGCGGTGCGGCCGTCCGACCGCTGGCTCGGGCGGGTGTTGAACGCGATGGGCGAGCCGATCGACGGCCTGGGTCCCTTGCCGCCGGGCCCGGCGCCCTACAGCTTCCGCAATTCGCCGCCGGCGGCGCATTCGCGCCAAAGGGTCGGCCAGCCGCTCGATCTCGGCGTGCGCGCGCTCAATACCTTTCTCACCGTCTGCCGCGGCCAGCGCATGGGCATCTTCGCCGGCTCCGGCGTCGGCAAGTCGGTGCTCTTGTCGATGCTGGCCAAGAACGTCGCCGCCGACGTGTCGGTCATTGGCCTGGTCGGCGAACGTGGCCGCGAGGTGCAGGAGTTTTTGCAGGACGATCTCGGTCCGGCGGGTCTCGCCCGCTCGGTGGTGGTGGTGTCGACGTCGGACGAGCCGGCATTGATGCGCCGCCAGGCGGCGTATCTCACCATGGCGATCGGCGAGTTCTTCCGCGACGAAGGCAAGGACGTGCTGGTGCTGATGGACTCGGTGACGCGCTTTGCCATGGCGCAGCGCGAGATCGGCCTCTCCGCCGGCGAGCCGCCGACCGCCAAGGGCTATACGCCGACCGTCTTCACCGAACTGCCGCGGCTTTTGGAGCGCGCCGGTCCCGGCACCAACGACCAGGGCACCATCACCGGCATCTTCACGGTGCTGGTCGACGGCGACGACCACAATGAGCCAGTGGCCGACGCTGTGCGCGGCATCCTCGACGGCCATATCGTCATGGAGCGGGCGATCGCCGAGCGCGGCCGCTATCCGGCGATCAACATCCTCAAGTCGATCTCGCGCACCATGCCGCGTTCGGCCGACCCGGCCTTTCTGCCGTCGATCATGCGGGCCAAGCAGGTGATGGCGACCTATTCCGACATGGAAGAGCTGATCCGGCTGGGCGCCTATCGCCCCGGCTCCTCGGCCGATGTCGATGAGGCGATCGCGCTGCACAAGCCGCTCGAGGATTTCCTCGGCCAGGGCAAGAACGAAGCGACCACCATGGCCGACGGCTATCAGATGCTGGAAGGTATTCTGAAAGACACGCCGGCCGGTGGATAGCGGGCATCGGCGGTATTTGACGTAATCCTGTAACCGAAAACTAACGTTATTGCCGCACAGTCGCCGGGTTGAACGGTCCGGGGCGCCCGGAGCGGCGGAAATCATTGCCGTTTTGAGGGCGCATATTCGGGGCTTCGGGGGAGTATTTAGTCGATGAAGTCACGCGAAACCCTCATCCGCCTGAAGAAATTTCAGGTCGACGAGAAGCGGCGCAAGGTTGCCCAGATCGAGACGATGATGGCCGAGTTCGACCGCATCGCCTCGGAGCTCGATCGCGAGATCAAGCTCGAGCAGGACCGCGCCGGCATCCACGACCCGGCCCATTTCGCCTATCCGACCTACGCCAAGGCGGCGATGGGGCGGCGCGAAAACCTCAAGCGCTCTTCCGACGACCTCAAGGCGCAGCTCGACGACGCCAAGGCGATGCTCGGCGAAGCCTTCGAGGAATTGAAGAAGGTCGAGATGCTCGACCAGCGCGACCACGACCGCGAAAAGGCCGAGGAAAACGCCCGCGAGCAGACCGAACTGGATCGCATCGCGGCGATGCGCTTCTCGGCCGGTCCGGCGCACGCTTAAAGACAAGCGATCCCGCGCGCCGGCTCAGATCGGCTTGGGCGCCGGCTCGGTGACGATGAACTGCTGACGCGCCAGATCGGCCAGCCGGCCGCCTTGCGCGACCAGTTCGTCGAAGGTGCCGGCCTCGACGATTTTGCCCGCCTCGAACACCAGAATGCGCGACGCCTTGCGCACGGTCGACAGCCGGTGCGCGATGACGAAGGTGGTGCGGCCCTTCATCACCTCGTCGAGTGCCTTCATGACCTTGCCTTCGGTGCCGGCATCGAGCGCGCTGGTCGCTTCATCCAGAATAAGGATCGGCGGGTCCTTCAGCAGCGCGCGGGCAATCGACAGGCGCTGACGCTCGCCGCCGGACAGCGAGCGGCCGCGTTCGCCGACATTGTCGGAAAAGCCGTGAAACTTGCGGTCGATGAAATCAATGGCCTGGGCGCGCGTCGCCGCTTCGCGCATCTCGTCCTCGGTGGCGTCGGCTTTGCCGACGCGCAGATTGTCGGCGATCGAGCGGTTGAACAAAAGCGACTCCTGGAACACCACGCCGATATTGCGGCGCAACGCCGCCAGCTTGAAATGCCGGATATCGACGCCGTCGATCTCGATCACGCCGGTCTGCGGATCGAAGGCGCGGTGCAGCAGCGCGATGGCGGTCGACTTGCCGGCGCCGGTGGCGCCGACCAGCGCGATGGTCTCGCCCGGCATCGCCTTGAAATTCAAATCGATGGCCGCCATGCGCTCGCCGTCATAGGTGAACGACACGTTCTTGAACTCGACCATGCCGCCAAGGCGGCCGGGATCGACGGCGTCGTCCGCATCCCGAATGGCCGGGACGGTGTCCCACACTTGAAAGAATTCGCGCAGGCGCGGCGCTTCCGAGCCGATTCTGTTGACGAAAGCCACCACCTGCTCGAGCCTCGTGATGATCAGCGCGGCGAAATTCATGAAGGTGACCATCTCGCCGATGCTGGCCTTGCCGTTGATGTGCAGGATCGTGCCGACGATGATGATCGACAACACGGTCAAGGTCGTCGCCGTGCGCGTCAGCACCGCGGCGAGCGCCCACCACGACAGCACCGGCATCTGCGCGGCGAGCAGGCGCTCGACGACTTGGCGCAGCTCGATCACTTCCTGTTCGAGCCGCGAGAAGCTCTGCACCAGCGCGATATTGCCGAGCGTGTCGGAGGCGCGTTCGGCCAAATCCGAATAATGCTGCTCGACCGAACTCTGGAGCGTTTGCGTCTTGCGCACGATCAAGGCGGTCAGCAGAGCGAACACCACGCACAGCACGATCAAGAGCAGCGCCAGCCGCCAGTTGATGAACAGCGAGATCGGCAGCAGCACCAGAAGCGAGACGATGGAGGCGAGGTTGTCGCGGAAGAAGCCGATCCACAGACCCCACAGCGCGTCGGTGCCTTGCAGCATGACCTTCATCAGCCGGCCGGAATGGGTGTTGCCGTGATAGGTCAGCGGCAATTGCAGCACATGCTCGAAATAGCCGGTCAGCACGACATGGCGGCGGCGATGCGACAGCCGGTCGGCATAAAGCGCGATCAGGGTGCCGCAGGCGATGGTGAAAAGACCGAAGCCCGCCCAGGCGGACAAAAGCAGGCTGAGCTGCGGCCAGGACGGCGGGCTCGCCGCAGCCTGCGCCGCGGTCAGGGTGTCGATGATGCGGCCGAGCAGGACCGGTTCGGCGAATTGAGCCGAGGCGAGCGCGATATTGGCGACGGCCAAAGTCCAGGCCAGCCGGCGTTCGGAGCCGAGCAGGGCAAGGACACGGCCGTAGAGCCGAAAAAGGTTCATTTTAGTCGAGGCCTATGCTCTGGCTGCGTTTTGCTTCGATGAGAGATCGATCTCGAAGTCCAGGCTCGAGATCGATCTCTCGGAAGCGGCTTGAGTGTTACTTCGCGTTGCCTATCTGGCACAGAAGGTATTCTTCTTGGCATTTCGCGCGCGCGGCGTCGCGATTTTTAGCATTGACGGTACAAGTCGCGCGGGTGAGCGCGAACGCGAATGAGGGGCAGGCTACGTCGAACTTGTAAGCAGTGAATTTACGCCAGATCCGCTTGACCTTTTGCTTTACGGTTTCGTCTTTTTTATCCTGCACCAGTTGGATTGCCGGATAGCTATCGGCGCGGGAGAAACCGCCGTTGGAAATCGGGGCGGCGCCGGCCGCCGCGCTCGCAGCCAGCAGAAACCCGGCAGTTGTCAGAATAGTCGTAGCACGCATTGTCGTCTCCTGTTTAAAAATGGAACTTCACTCTAGGCGACTAATTCGGCCTGAAATCGAGTTGAGCAAAGCATGTGCGTCGCCAACACAAGCTCAATTATGAATATCAGCTGGTTCGTGAGGCGCATTTGAGCAAGATCAACGGGACGATGCGGCCAGGATTGGGGGGTCCTTCGTGCGCCGCGCCCCGCGCAGCCGCCAAATTACGGGCCGGTTAGCCAATCGGCAATTCGGTGCAGCCAGTCCCGCGGAGCTAACGGCGCCGGTACGGCTGGTGGTTTGATACTGAGCCGATCGCCGTTCTGCCCATGGATAATCTGAAGCGTTCGTGTGTGGTAGGCGGCGAGATCGGGGCGATGACCGATGCTCATGACGGTCGTATTCTTCAGTTCCGCATTGAACAGGCCCATGACGTTGGCCTGGCTGCCTTCGTCGAGCGCGGCTGTCGCTTCGTCGAGAAAGACCCAGGCCGGCTTATGCAAAAGTACCCGCGCGAAGGCGAGGCGCTCCTGCTCGCCGAGCGACAGCTCTTTATCCCAGCGATCGTCCTTGTCGAGCTTGTCGATAAGATTGCCGAGACCGCAGCGTTCGAGCGCTTGGCGCACATCCGCGTCCGAGAAGGCATCGACAGCGGCCGGATAGGTCAGGGCGTTACGTAATGTGCCGAGCGGCAAATACGGGCGCTGCGGCAGGAATGCCATGCTCTCGGGTTTCGGCGTAAGTATCGTCCCCGAACCCCACGGCCAGAGGCCCGCCACGGCCCGGAACAGCGTCGATTTACCCGCGCCGGTTTCGCCGACGATCAGAACGCGCTCGCCTGGCATGACGCTGACGTTCGCCTCTTCGATGACGATGTGTCCATCCGGCAGCAGGATACGCACGCCTTCGAAGGCAAGGTAGCCTTCCGGATGTAGCGCGCGCTTCATTTCCTCGGAGCCTTCTTCGACCGCGGGCAGGTTGTCGAGCGCTTCGCGGAAGCGTGCGACCCGGTGGATCGCCGCACGCCAGTCGGCGAGACGCGAGAAGTTGTCGACGAACCATCGCATCGCCCCCTGCACCTGGGAGAAGGCGCCAGCCACCATGATCAGGCCGCCGAGGGTCAAGGCGCCGCCGAAATAGGCCGGCGCGGCCACCAGGATCGGAACGACAAATGATAGCCACCCGGTGCCTGACGTGATCCAGGTGAGTTGGGCAAGCGAGGTGGATATGCGCCGCATCGTGTCCACGACCGCGGCGAGCGCGGCTTCGAGATGCCGCTGCTCATCCTTCTCGCCACCATGGAGCGCGATGCTCTCGCCGGACTCGTTGACGCGCACCAGGGCAAAGCGGAATTCCGCCTCGCGCGCATATCGCTCGCCGTTGAGGGCAATCAGCGGCCGTCCCACCAGCCAGGTGAGAACGGAGCCGACCGCGGCATAGGCCAGCGCGCACCAAACCATGTAGCCTGGAATGGCGATGTCATAGCCGGCCACCTGGAACGTGACCTGCGCCGACAGGGTCCACAGCACCCCGACGAAAGCAACGATCTGCACCAGCGCATAGACTATGCCGCAGCCGAGGTCGGCGCTAAAATCACCGAGAAGTCGCGTATCCTCTTGTATGCGCTGGTCCGGATTGCGGCCATACGGGCCGGCGAAGCTCAATTGATAAATGCGCATCGGCTTAAGCCATTCGGCCAGGAGGTGCAGGGATATCCACTCCCGCAGCCGAAACTTAAGGCGTTCTTGAAGAAAGGTTTGCGCGACCGTCAGGGTCAACAGCACGGCAATGATGACGAGGAAGGTCCAAAGAAACTGGATGAAGGCCGACAAGTCTTTCCGGCCCACGGCGTCGAAGAACTGGCCGTTCCATTCATTAAGCCGAACCTGTCCGAGCATGTTTGCAATCGTAACAACGATCGAGCCAACAAAGATCGCCAGCACGAGTCCCCCGCCTTGCGCCGGCCGCAGTACACGGGCGAACAAGCGGAGATCGCGGGCTAGATTGAAGCCCCGTAAGGGCGCGGCCGTGACGTCGTCGGCAAACGCCGGTTTGGTTGCCGCGAGCGGCACAATAGCTGCGACGGCCTGCGGCGGCTCCGGCCTTCCGTCCGGGGTGCGGGGCGAAGCGGGCATTGCAGCAGATGTTGCTAGGTCCGGTTTCATTTGCGGTGAGCGGGCCTGCGCAGGCTGTCAGTCAGCCAACCTAAAAATTGAATTCTAGGTTCTCGTACCAGGGCGCCCTTGACCCAGATCAACGGCTCCAGGCCTCCCAACCTATGGAACCCTCATGATGCCGGTGCGTTAAAATCTGTTCCAGCGATCGCAGAGATTCATGACATCCACAGAAACGCGCGACGACCCCTCATTCGAAGCCGAGGGCGACGTCAATACCGGCGATGTCAAGAAGACGTCGATCGACGACCTGCCGGAAAACATCAAGATCGCCGAGGCCGCCGCCACGGTCGATGTCGTTGCCGCCGCCGACCAGGAAAAGCTGCGCAAGAAATATCTGCTGCGGCGTTTCTGGCACACGGCAAAAGGCTTCTGGAGCCGGCAACGGGGCGACCGGCTCGCCTGGCTGCTGACGGCCAGCCTGGTCGTTCTCATCCTGGTCAATCTCGGCGCGATGTACGGCATCAATCTCTGGAACCGCGCGATCTTCGATGCGCTGGAAAAGCGCGACAGCGGCACGGTGCTTCACCTCGCGGCGGTGTTCTTTCCGCTGGCCTTCGCCAGCGTGCTGTTCGGCGTGATTAATGTGTGGGCGCGCATGACCACGCAACGGCGCTGGCGCGCCTGGGTGTCCGACGCGGTGATCAGCCGCTGGCTGAAGAACGGGCGATATTACCAGCTCAACCTGGTCAGCGGCGATCATCAGAACCCGGAAGGCCGGCTGACCGAGGATCTGCGTGTCTCGACCGACGCGCCGATCGATTTCGCCGTCGGCGTGCTGCAGGCGGCGCTGTCGGCGGTGACTTTCATCGCTGTGCTGTGGACCATTGGCGGCGCCTTGGAAATCGCGGTCGGCGGCTTCGACCTCAGAATTCCCGGCTTTCTGGTCATCGCCGCGGTGTTCTATGCCGTGCTGGCGAGCGGCGCCATGACCGTGGTCGGCAAAAGGTTCGTCGCGGTCTCCGAAGACAGGAACCAGGCCGAGGCGGATTACCGTTATCAACTCACGCGCGTTCGCGAGAACGGCGAGAGTATCGCGCTTTTGGGCGGCGAAGAGGAAGAGCGCGCCGGCATCAACCGCTCGCTGCACACAGTGCTGCTGCGCTGGCGCGACCTGTGCCGCCAGCACATGAAGACGACCATCGTGTCGCAGGGCTCCTCGCTGATCGCGCCGGTGGTCCCGCTCATTCTGTGTGCGCCGAAATTTCTCGACGGTACGATGTCGCTGGGTGTGGTGATGCAGGCGGCCTCCGCCTTCACCATCGTGCAGGCGGCGTTCTCATGGCTGGTCGACAATTATCCGCGGCTGGCCGACTGGAATGCGTCGGCGCGGCGTATTGCCTCGCTGATGGTGTCGCTCGACGCGCTGGAGAAGGCGGAGACCGGCGACGGCTTCAACCGCATCGCCCGCGGCGAGACGGACGACGCGGCGATGAAGCTGATCAATTTCTCGGTCGCGCTCGATGACGGCACCGCGGTGGTCGGCGACACCGAGATCGTCATCAACAAGGGCGAGCGCGTGCTGGTCGCCGGCGAAAGCGGCACCGGCAAGAGCACTTTGGTGCGCGCCATTTCCGGCCTGTGGCCTTGGGGTGGTGGCGAGATTCAGATCCAGCGCGACTCGCGCTTGTTCCTGTTGCCGCAGCGGCCTTACATTCCGACCGGCACTTTGCGCCGCGCCGTCGCCTATCCCGGCGCCGCCGAGGATTGGGAGCCGGAGCAGATCAAGGATATCCTCGACAAGGTGGGCTTAGCTCATCTCAAGGACAAGCTCGAGGAAGACGCGCCCTGGGACCAGACTCTGTCCGGCGGCGAGAAGCAGCGCCTGACCATCGCGCGCGTGCTGCTGCACCGGCCCGACATCATCGTGCTGGACGAGGCGACTTCGGCGCTCGACCCGAAAAGCCAGGACGAGTTGATGAAGCTGTTGTCCGAGGCGATGGAAGGCTTGACCATCATCAGCGTCGGCCACCGGCCCGAGCTTGAGCAATTCCACAGCCGCAAGATCGTGCTGGAGCGCCGCTCCGGCGGCGCCAAGATGGTCAGCGATATCGAACTCTTGCCGGCGCGCGACAAGGGTTACATGCTGTGGCGCTGGCTGCGGCGCTAGTTGTAGCGGACGCGTAACTTTCGCGCTCCGAAATTGGCAAGCAAGCCATTGCGCCGGTTTCGCCGCTTGTGCGATCTTGCCGGCTTCGGCGTGCATCAAGGCCGCCTCACGCTTTTTCGGAGACCGGCCGGCATGTCGCAAGATTCCTCACAAATGCATGACGCGATCAAAGAAAACATGATCCTGGCAGGCAAGGTTCTGGTCGCCGAGGGCCAGGACGATTTCACTCGCGGGCATATCTCATTTCGCACGCCGGACAATCCGGCGCTGTTTCTGATGAAGCCGCACAGCGTCGGCCTCGACGAAATCGCGGGCGACAACATCCTGACCATCGACCTGGACGGCAAGGTCGTCGCCGGCGCGGCCAAGCGGCACAGCGAAGTATTCATCCATTCGGAAATCTATCGTGCGCGGCCTGACGTGCATTGTGTCTTGCATACGCATCCGCCCTATGCCGTCGCGCTGTCGTCGAGCGGCCGGCCGATCCGCGTCTACAGCCAGCCGGCGGCCTTGTTTTATGAATCGCTCGGTCTCTATACCGATACGATCAATCTCATCCGTACGCCGGAGATGGGCGCGGGCGTGGCCAAGGCGCTGGGCCCGCACCGCGCGGTGCTGTTGAAGAATCACGGCGTGGTGGTGACCGGCGCGACGATCGCCGAGACGGTGATCGGCGCGATCATGCTGGAAAACGCCGCGCAGGTGCAGATGGTCACCGAGGCGGCCGGGCAGCCGGCGGCGGAATTCGCGCGGGCCGATATCGAGAAGCTCAAGCACGATATCAGCCGGCAGGAACAGTTCGGCATCAATTTCGATTATCTGGTTCGGCGCGTGAAACGCCGCGACGCGCGATAGCGAACGCGAATGCGGCGAATGCTTGGCAATTCGCCGGCATTTTTTCGCGAAGCGTCGCGCGTCAATTGTTTTCCATTCGTGAACGCTTTTTAATTCACAAAACGGCCACACGGGTGATGGCCGATGGGCGCGGCGCACAGGTCGTTGCGCAGCCGGGGATGTCACCCATGAAGCATTCGCTCTCTCTTGCGTTTGTCGCCGCCACTGTGATCGCCGGCGCGCTGCCCGCGCTGCCCGCGCGGGCCGCCGATATGCCGGGGCAGGCCAAGCGGCCGTCGCCGTCTTATTACAAGGCGCCGGAATTGCCGCCGTTCGACTGGTCGGGATTCTATCTCGGCGCCAATGGCGGCTATGGCCGCGGCCGCACCGGCTGGAGCGACCCCGCCGTCGGCGCCGACTCCGGCAATTTCAGAACGCGCGGCGCGTTGGCCGGCGGACAGGTCGGCTATAACTGGCAGATCGGTAAGGCTGTTGTCGGCGTCGAAACCGATATCGACTGGGCCAATATCAACGGCGCCAGCGCGGTCGGTGGTGTCTGCGCCACCAATGGCGGCGGCCAATGCCAGACCCAACAGAGTTGGCTCGGCACGACGCGCGCGCGGCTCGGTTACGCCTTCGACCGCTTCCTGCCTTACATCACCGGCGGCTTTGCCTATGGCAATGCGCAGGCCGTGCAGCCGAACGGTACGTCATCGAGTACGCGGACCGGCTGGACCGCGGGCGGTGGCGTCGAGTACGGCATCAATCGCAACTGGAGCGTCAAAGCCGAATTCCTGCACATCGATCTCGGCACCGCGACGTTCATGGGCGCGGCCTCCGGCACGCCGACCTTGTCGGTGCCGATCACCGACAATATCGTGCGCGCCGGTCTGAACTATCACTGGTAGCTCAGCGGCCGGTGAACTGCGGCGGACGCTTGTCGAGCCAGGCCGAGATGCCTTCCTCGATGTCCCGGGTCGGCACCATGCGGGCGAAATAATTCGCTTCGATGGCCAGCCCCTCGTCGATCGGCACATTGATGCCGCGCGTGACGCTGGCCAGGCACGCCGACACCGCCAGCGGCGATTTCTCGACGATGACGCGCGCCAGCGCGAAGGCTTCCTCGTACAGCCGTTCGTGCGGCACCACCTCGTTGACCAGGCCGAAGTCGCGCGCCTTCCAGGCGCTGATTGGCTCGCCGGTCAGGATCATGCGTAGCGCGCGCTTGCGGCCGATCAGGCGCGGCAGGCGCTGCGAACCGCCGAAGGGCGGGGCGAAGCCGAGATTGATCTCGGCCTTCGAGAATTGCGCGCGTTCGCTGGCAATTGCCAAAGGGCAGGCCTCGACAATTTCCGAACCGCCGCCAAAGGCCAGCCCATTGACCGCGGCGATGATCGGCTTGGGGAAAGTCTCGATGCGCGCGGTCAGCCGCTGGCCAGGCTGTACGAAATCGCGCAAAGCCGCCGGCGCGCCCTGGCGCACGCTGGCCGCGAAGCCGGAAATGTCGGCGCCGGACGAGAAGGCCTTGTCGCCGCCGCCGGTGAGCACGATGGCGCGGACGCTGTCGTCGCGCTCGATTTTATCGAGCAGCGCGGCGAAGCGTTCGATCAATTCGTAATTGAGCGCGTTGAGCTTGTCGGGCCGGTTGAGCGTCAACTGCGCGATGCCGTTGTCGATCTGGCACAGGACGGTGTCGGATGGCGACGGTGATTTGGCGGCCGCTTTCGCTCGCGGCGGCGAGAAGGGCTTGGATGCGGTCATGATTGAGCCTCCGGAAGCGGCCGCCGGGCAAAGCCCGGGCGGCCGGTGATGATGCGGCGAGCCTGCCGGTGCGCGCGCCTTGCGTACACTCACTAGTCAGTATACGTTGCCGCCATGCCGAAGAATGCCGCCATCACCCGCAACCGCATCGTCGCCGCCGCCAGCAAGCTGTTTTACGGCCATGGCATCCGCGCCGTCAGCGTCGACGACGTCGCCGCGCGCGCCGGGCTAACCAAGCGGACGTTGTATTATCACTTCCGCAGCAAGGACGATCTGATCGCCGCCTACCTCGCCGCGCGTGACGAACCGACCATTGTCATTGTCATGGGCTGGATGGACGCGGCCAAGGGCACGCTCGCCGACAAGCTAGAAGCCGTGTTCGCGCAAATGGCGCGGCTCGGCCGCCATCCGAAATGGCGCGGCTGCGGCTTCCTGCGTACCGCCGCTGAACTGGTGACGACGCCGGGCCACCCGGCGCTGAAGGCCGGCGCCGCGCACAAGAAAAAACTGGAGGCCGAATTCGCCGGCCGCTTCGCGCAGGCCGGGCTCGATGCGCCGGAAATGCGCGCGCGCCAGGTGATGCTTTTGTTCGACGGCGCCTTCTCGGCGATGCTGACGCACCGCGACGCTTCTTATGCGGAAGCGGCGGGGCAGGCGGCGATGGACCTGGTGCGGGGTGAGAAGGTGCGCGTGGTGGCGAAGCGGCGGGCGTAAGGCGCTTCCTTTACCTCTCCCATAGGGAGAGGTCGACGCGCGAAGCGCGGCGGGTGAGGGGTTAAAAATTATCGAGGGACTTAAACCCCCTCACCCCAACCCTCTCCCCACAGGGGAGAGGGAGCGCACCCAACGCACGGCAGCTTCATACGACAAATTCTACTTCTTAACCGGCTCGGCCGGCTTCGCCTTCACCTGCGCGAGATCAGACTCAAGTTTCGCCAGCCGCGCCTTGAGCGCATCGATCTCGGTCCTGTCGGTCTTGAATCTGTCGTCGGCGGCGCGCGTCTGCCTGATGAGTAACTGTTGCAGCAATTCGACATTGGCCTGCAGGCAGCCGGTGCGGCGTTCCATCTGTTTTTCGGCGGTGCAGTTTTCCAGCCCGCGAATATCCTGCGCGGCGGCAGGCGTCGCGGCCACGAGCAACAGCATCAGGGCGAGCGATCTTGTCACGTATTTTCTCCGGCGCGCCGATAGGGAACGTAGCGCGGCGTCCACATCTTGGTGCGCACCGCGACCTCGATGCCATCGGCTGTCACTTCCGACGTGATGCCTTCGGCAAAAGCCTGCCTGCCGACGGCGATGGCCACCGCGATGGCGACCTCGCTCAATTGCGTGACGCGCGGCAAGAGATTTGCGTCCGGGTCGGCGCGCGCCGGCGACATTTCGGCGAGCGCCTTGGCGGCGGCCATGAACATGCCGTCGGTGATGCGTTCGGCATGGGTGGCGATGGCGCCAAGACCGACGCCGGGGAAGATGTAGGAATTGTTCGACTGATCGACGCTGAACGGTTTGCCGTTGCGCTTGATCGGCGGGAACGGCGAACCGGCGCCGATGATGGCGCGGCTGTCGCTCCAGCGCTCGATATCGGCCGGCGTCGCTTCGGCGCAGGAACTCGGATTCGACAGCGGGAAGACGATCGGCCGTTTGTTGTGCTTGGCCATGGCGCGAACAACGGATTCTGTGAAGGCGCCGGTCTGCGCCGAGACGCCGATCAGGGCCGTCGGCTTGGCATTGTAGATGACGTCGAGCAGCGAGATGCGGTTCGGGTTGCCGGTGTTCCAGTGCGCCAGCGCCGCGCGCGGTTGCAGAAACGGCTGCTGGAACGTCGCTATGTCGCTCATGCCCTCTACCAGCAAGCCATCCTTGTCGACCAGATAGAAGCGGCGCGCGGCGTCCTTGGCGTCGAGGCCGGCGTCGATCATCGCCGACATCAGCAGGCTGGCAATGCCGCAGCCGGCCGAGCCGCCACCGAGAATGGCGATGCGCTGCTCCTGCATCGGCACGCCGGTGACGTTGATGGCGGCGATGAGCGCGCCGGTGGCGACCGCGGCGGTGCCCTGGATGTCGTCGTTGAAGCTGCACACCGTGTCGCGGTAGCGGTCGAGAATGCGCGTGGCGTTGCCCTTGGCGAAATCCTCCCACTGCAACATCACATGCGGCCAGCGTTCGGACAGCGCGGCGACGAATTCGGCGACGAAGGAGTCATATTCTTCGCCGCGCACGCGCTTGTGCCGCCAGCCGATGTAAAGCGGGTCGTTGAGGTTGTCCTCGTTGTCGGTGCCGACGTCGAGCAGGATCGGCAGCGCCGTCGCCGGATCGATGCCGCCGCAGGCGGTATAGAGCGCCAGTTTGCCGATCGGGATGCCCATGCCGCCGGCGCCCTGGTCGCCGAGGCCGAGAATGCGCTCGCCGTCGGTGACGACGACGACCTCGGTCTTGTCGAACAGCGGATTGGCGAGGATCTGCCGGATATGGTGGCGGTGCGGGATCGACAGGAACAGCCCGCGCGGTTTGCGGAACAGCCGGCTGAACGAGCGGCAGCCGGCGCCGACCGTCGGCGTATAGACGATCGGCAAAAGCTCTTCGACGTTCTGCCCGAGCAGCGCGTAAAACAATGTCTCGTTGGTGTCCTGCAAATCGCGCAGGAAGGCGTAGCGCTCGAGGTCGGTGTGGAACTCGCGGAAAGCGCGCAACCGGCGCGACACCTGATCGTCCATAGTGCCGACCGTCGGCGGCAGCAGGCCGTGCAGGCCGAAAGCGGTGCGCTCGTCGTCGGTGAATGCGGTGCCCTTGTTGAGCCGCGGGTCGGTCAGCAAACGGTAGCCGAACAATTCGGCCGGCAGCGTCAAGGTCTGGTTCTGGTCGCGCGTATAGCTCAGCAAATCGAAAATCCCCAGCGTCTCTTTTCGAAACACCAAGCCTAGCACAAAGCGGTATTGCGCCGCATGGGGTAATTGAGAGGGGCTTCGTTGTGCGGCAGCGGGAGCGACTTTGATTTTGCGAACGCGCGAGCGACGAGTTCGGTATGCTCCCCTCCCCCTTGTGGGGTTGGGGGTGGGGGTGCATGGCATTGACCTATTGCCATTAGCCACTACCCCCCTCCCTAACCCTCCCCCACAAGGGGGGAGGGAATAGAAAGAATCTGTCGCGCGCTCGCGAGATATGAGTCGAATCAGCGCGCTCTTTTATCCGCGTCGTATTCGTCGGACGGATAGGTGCCGCCCTGCAAAAGGTCGCCGACCGGGTCGGCGGCGATTTTCAACTGCTCGGCTTCGGCGTAAGCGCGGAACTCCTCGGCGCGGCCGGTCGGCCTGTAGCCGAACTTCCTGGCGTTGCTGTTGTCCCACCAGGCGGCGGCATTGTCGGAACAGCCGTAGAAAATTTCAAAATGAATATCGGGATGTTCCAGACCGATGCGGATCAACTGCGCCAGGTCGTCCGGCTTGAGCCAGATCGACAGCCGCCGCACGTCGATCGGCATGTCGCCGAAATTGCCGATCCGCAGACAAGTGACGCGCAGGCCGTGCTTGTCGGCATAGAGCGCGCCCATGGCTTCGCCGAAGGCCTTGCTGACGCCGTAGCGCGAATCCGGGCGCACGGTGACATCGACGCCGATCTTTTGGCTGCGCGGATAAAAGCCGACGGCATGGTTGGAAGAGGCGAACACAACGCGCTTGACGTTGGCGCGATAGGCCGCCTCGTACATGTTGCGGCAGCCGATGATGTTGGCGGCAAGGATGGTTTCCCACGGGCCTTCGACCGAGAAGCCGCCGAAATGCACAATGGCGTCGACGCCTTTGCACAAAGCCTCGACCTGATCGAGCTGCGCCAGATCGGCCTGCACGAATTCTTCGCCGGCTTTCAGGTCCTCGGGCTTGCGGATGTCGCTCCAGCGGATGTCGGGATAGATCGCCGGCAGCATTTGCCGCATGCGCGTGCCGATGGCGCCGGCGGCGCCGGTAACCAGAATTTTTTTCATGATGGGCTCATTGTATTTGGAAGCGTTTAAATGTCGTCATGGCCGGGCTTGTCCCAGCCATCCACGACTTCCTACAAAGGAAGCAAGACGTGGATGCCCGGTATAAAGACGGGCATGACGGCGGATGAATGGAACGCTGGGGCGTGCATCACTTGGTGGCCATTCCGGTGGCGAGCTTTTCGTGGCGCAGCCGGCTGTTTTCCAGATGGCTGCGCATCGCCGTGCGCGCTTTCTGCACGGCGCCGGCGCGGATCGCCGCGAGAATCTGCTCGTGTTCGCGCTGGAACGAGGTGAGATTGGTGCGGCCCAGGAGCGGCGCCGAACGTCCCCACACAGTCTGGCGCGGGATAACGAAGCTGCCGAGATATTCGAGAAAGCCCTTGAACTGCGGATTGCCGGTGGCTTCGGCGATTTCGCAATGAAAGGCAAAGTCCTGATCGACGGCGGTCTCGCCGCGATCGATGGCGCCCTGGATGGCAGCGAGCCGGTCGGCGATTTTCCTGACCTGCGCCGGCGTGGCGCGTTCGGCGGCGAGACCGGCCGCCTCGACCTCGGCGCCGGTGCGCAATTCCATGACGTTGAGCACATCGCGCAGCGACGACCTCTCGTCGAAATCGACGCGGAACGGGCGGCGGATCTGTTCGGCGACGAAAGTGCCGATGCCCTGGCGGCTGACCACCAGCCGGTCGGCGCGCAAGGCGGCGACCGCCTCGCGGATGACGGTGCGGCTGACGCCGGTGGCGGCGATCATTTCCTGCTCGGTCGGCAGGCGCGAGCCGGGCAGCAGCTTGCCGCTGGTGATGTCGGCGGTCAGCCGGGCGACGATTTCGGAAGCCAGTCCGCGTGGCGCTTCGACCGGCCGCAGCGAGGAAAGATTTTTCGTCAAACTGCAAAGTCCCGCACTTGACCGGCGCCTGCCAGTCTTGTCATCATATCATATGATGAATAACACGCGGCATGCGGGCGATCAACACGTGTTGGCGTTCGACACGTTTTGAAGACAGAACCGCCCAGCCGGGAATCAAAAAAACATGCTCAGGGAGGACAACATATCATGACGACCCGCAGAGTGCTTATTGCCGCCGCCGGCGTTCTTGCCGCCGCGGCCGCGTTCGGGGCAAGCCCTGCCATCGCCCAGCAGAAAATCGTGTTGAAGGCCACCGACGTGCATCCGCTCGGCTATCCGACCGTGGAAGCGGTCGTGCGCATGGGCAAGAAGCTCGAGACGGCGACCAATGGCCGCATCTCCGTCCAGATGTTTCCGTCGATGCAGCTCGGCGGCGAAAAGGAAATGATCGAGCAGGCGCAGGTCGGCGCGTTGCAGATCGCCCGCATCAGTCTCGGACCGATGGGCTCGGTGGTGCCCGAACTCAACGCCTTCAACCTGCCTTTCGTGTTCCGCGACCCGGATCACATGAAGAAGGTCGTGCTAGGACCGATCGGCGACGAGATGCTCAAGAAACTCTCGGATCACCCGAACGCGGGCCTGATCGGGCTGGCCTGGATGAGCGGCGGCACGCGCAATGTCTACAACAGCAAGAAGCCCATCAAGACGATGGATGACTTCAAGGGCCTGAAGATCCGCATGATGGGCAATCCGATCTTCGTCGACACCATGAACGCCATGGGCGGCAACGGCGTGGCGATGGGGTACGACCAGCTCATCAATGCCTTGCAGACCGGCGTCGTCGACGGCGCCGAGAACAACGAGCCGAGCTATTCCTCCGGCCAGCATTATCGCTACGCCAAATATTATTCGATGACGCAGCATCTCATCATTCCGGAGATTCTCGTGTTCTCGAAGCGGACCTGGCAGACCCTGTCGAAGGAGGACCAGGACCTCATCATGAAGGCGGCCAAGGAATCCCAGACCGAGCAATGGGCGCTGTGGGCCGAGTTCGAGAAGAAGTCGATCGCCGACATGAAGGCGAACGGCGTCGAGATCATTCCGGTCGACAACAAGGCGATGGCGGAGGCGGTGAAGAAGGTGGTCTATGAAAAGCACGCCAAGCCGCTGCAGGCCTTCATCGAGCGCGTGCAAGCCGTCAAGTAATTAAGAGCGGTTGCGAAACGACGGGCCGGCCGCTCCTTTATGGATCGTGCCGGCCCGTACGTTCAGGGGGAAAGGAACGGGGAATGAAGGCGCGATACGTCCGGGCGATGAATGTCCTTCATCGCTTTTGCATGATCGTCGCCGGCTTCTGCTTGGTGGCGATAACGCTGATCATCCCGTGGGGCGTGTTCACGCGCTACGTCCTCAATAGTGCATCGTCATGGCCCGAGCCGATGGCCGTGCTGCTGATGATCTGGTTCTCGTTTCTCGCGGCATCGATCTGCTATCGCGAAAACCTGCATATCGGCGTCGCCGTCATCCCGATGATGCTGGAAGGCAAGGCCAGGCTGGCGATCGGCTGGGCGATCGAACTGTGCATGATGGGTACCAACCTGTTCATGCTGTGGTGGGGCATCAAGCTGGTGGAGGCGACCTTCCATCAGTCGATATCGGATTTCCCGTGGTACTCGGTCGGCATTTCCTATCTGCCGGTGCCGATCGGCGGCGCGATCACCGCGTTGTTCGTGTTCGAGCGGCTGTGGGTTGCGAATCTGTTCGAGCAGCCTTCCGACGACGCCATCAGCCAGATCAGCACCGAGTAGGCCACCATGGACATCTTCATTCTCATCGGCGGCTTCACGGTTCTGTGTCTGCTCGGCATGCCGGTCGCCTATGCGCTCGGCCTCGCGGCGATCGGCGCGGCGCTGTATGTCGACATGCCGCTCGAAGCGATCATGCTCAAGACCTCCGACGGCATGGACGACTTCGCGCTGCTGGCTATCCCGTTCTTCATTCTGGCCGGCGGCATCATGGCCGAAGGCGGCATGGCGACGCGCATCGTCAATCTCGCCAAGGTCTTCGTCGGCTTCATTCGCGGCGGGCTGGCGCTGGTCAATATCCTGGCGTCGACCTTCTTCGGCTGCATCTCCGGCTCGTCGGTCGCCGACACGGCGGCGATCGGCTCGGTGATGATTCCGCAGATGGTCAAGGCCGGCTATCCGCGGCTGTTCGCGGTCAATGTCACCATTGCCGGCTCGTTGCAGCCTTTGCTGATCCCGCCGTCGCACAACGCGGTGATCTATTCGCTGGCCGCCGGCGGCACGATTTCGGTCGCACACCTGTTTATCGCCGGCATCATCCCGGGCGTTCTGCTCGGCCTGTCGCTGATGATCCTGTGCTTCTACATCGCGCGGCGCGACAACTTCCCCAAGGGCGAGGTCATACCGCTGCGCCGGGCCGTCACGATCGCCGGCGAGGCGTTCTGGGGCCTGCTGACGGTCGTCATCATTATCGGCGGCATTCTCAGCGGCATCTTCACGCCGACGGAATCCGCGGCGGTCGCCTGCATCTATTCGTTCCTGGTCACGATGTTCATCTATCGCGACTACAAGTGGAGCGAGCTGCCGCTGCTGATCGGGCGCGTCGTGCGCACCGTCGGCATGGTGATGATCATGATCGGCTTCTCGATCGCCTTCGGCTACATGATGGCGATCATGCAGGTGCCGGCGAAGGTGACGCAGTTCTTCCTGACCATCTCGAACGACAAGTACACGTTCCTGCTGCTGATCAATATTCTGCTGCTGGTGCTGGGCACCTTCATGGACCTGGCGCCGATGCTGCTGATCTGCACGCCGATCTTCCTGCCGGTGGTCAAGATGTTCGGCATCGATCCGGTGCATTTCGGCATCATCATGATCCTCAACCTCGGCATTGGCCTGTTGACGCCGCCGGTCGGGCCGACGCTCGTGGTCGGCTGCGCCATCGGCAAGGTGTCGATGGAGGCGGTGTCGAAGAGCATCATGATCTTCTACATACCGATGCTGATCGTGCTGGTGCTGGTCACCTATATCCCGGCGTTGTCGCTCTGGTTGCCGCGGGTGTTGCTGAACTAGCGGTCTAGAATGCCGCCGCCAGTTCACGCGCGCCGGGCGACTGCGCGCCGCGCGCCATCTGGCTTTCCATGTCGGCGATCAAGCCGGCGACGACGCCGGTGCGGCGCGCCACCGGGTTGCGGTCATAGCCGCGCTGCTGGAAGAAGTTCGCGGTCGGCACGCGGGCGCGGAACGCGTGCGGCATCATCACCATGTCGAGCCCGGTCGAGTCGCCGGTGAGATTCATCAATTCCAGTTCGGGCGCGGTCAGCGTCGCCGTATAGCCCTTCATGCGCGCGAAATGCACCGACGTTGCCAGCTTCTGCACCTGCAACATCGGCCCGATATCGCGGTCGAGAATGGCGGCGTGGATGCCGATGCCGGCCGGCGTATTTTTGGCCATCTTGTCCCAGTCGACCCAGCGCTGCGGCCCGGTGCGGCTGTGCGCGATCATGCGTTTGACCGCCTCGATCTTGCGCTCCATCGAAACCCTGGCCGGTCCGGCGAGGCCCTTGGCCTTGTCGCGCAAGATCGCGAGGATCTCGGCGCCATGCTCGGCCATGATCGACACGGTGTTGGTCGACAGCAACTGGTTGTAGCCGACCGCCGGCGAGATCGCGCGCGGTCGCGTCGGCGTGACGCCGGCCTGCATGTCGTAGGTGCCGTTGCCGCCGGTTTCAAAAGCATAGACGCCGACGATCTGCTCGCGCGTCAGCCCGGCCGCGCTGGCAGCCCGCGCATAAGCGCGCTTGAAGTCGAGTTCGTTTTGCGGCCGGTCCGGCACGAAGTCGAAAACCTGTTTCGCATTGGCCAGGAAATCGGCGAGCAGCGGGATCGGCGGCGCTTCTCCCGGCGCGGGTCCCGGCGGCGCGTTCGGGTCGACCGGCCGCGGCGGCCCCGAATAGAGCGGCGGTTGTTCGAGCACATAATCCTCGAGCAGGATCGGCTCCCGCGCACGCCGCTTGTCATTGCGGATGCGGCGCTTGGCGGCTACCTCGTCCCAATAGGCGGTGGCCCGCTGCTCATAGGGCTCGCGCACGCGCAGATAGGCGGCCAGCCGCGCCTGGTAATCCGATGACGCCGCCGTCGTTCCAGACGGCGCGCCTTGCGGCAGGGCCGGCGTCGCGGCCGCCATGACGATGGCGAGCGACGGCAGCAGGGCTTTGAGCAGGCGGTGGCGCGGCATGGCGGTTTTGGTTTCCGTCCTTTGGGGCAGCGTCGCGATTCGCTGGGTGACAACACCCTGCGGCATTTGCGCGGCGATGCAAGGGCCGGGTCACCGGCGACGGGGCGGTCAATTGACGCTGTAATGCTAAAAAAAATACGCGCCGAACCTCGGCGCGCCAGTCTGGGGGGAGGCTCGAAAGCGCTTAACGAATGATGGGGCCGTCGCGGCTGGTGAAGACGACCGGACCGCCGGCTTTGTAAGCGGTCGGACCCTGCGACGTCATGATATCGACACCGAGATTGAGTTCGCGGGCCGAGATGCCGATGACGGCAATCAGCAGCGCGGCGCAAAGTCCGACCACCACGATCTTGAGATGCGTGGAGCGGTCGGCGGTGTACATCGACCAATTCATGGCGTCCTCCAAGGGTCCGGGTCTGTCGCGCCGGCCTTGAGAAAGATTCATCCTTGTTCGTGGGGTTAACGTAAGTCCTGTGCCGCAGTTCCATGAGGGCGCATCACGGAACGGTGAAACATCGTGAAAGGCGCGTGCCGAGGCGCGCGCGGCAACACCATGGCGGCGGCGTGGCAAAGCGCTCAGGTACCTTTGGCGATGAAATGTCCCGGCCTTTGCCGGCAGCTGATCGAGGCGCGCCGGCTGGCGCTACTCGCTCTGGCTGAGCTGGTGTTCTTCGGCGATGCGCTCGAAATTTTCGGCCACGCTCTTGATTCGATACGACAAGCGGTTGTCGTTCTCGACCGGCAGCGGCCGCACGACCTTGTATTGCCCGCGCGCCGCCGCATTGCCGAACGTCGGTTCGTAATAGACATCCTGGCCGCTGGCGAATTTGTGGGTCATAAGCGTGCTCGCATTCCGTGGGTCTGGGGTCGCCATCGATAACGAAAACGCCCGGCGCAGGGGCCGGGCGTTCCGCCAATTCATCAGCGACGAGAAGGTGGCGCCGGTCAGGCGTTCTGCAGGTTGGAGGCGGCCTGCTTGCCGCGCTCGGTGACGATTTCGTACGACAGGCGCTGGCCCTCGTTGAGGGTGCTCATGCCGGCGCGCTCGACGGCGCTGATGTGCACGAACACGTCCTTGGAGCCGTCGCTCGGAGTGATGAAGCCGAAACCCTTTTGGGTATTGAAGAACTTGACCGTACCTGTCGCCATCGTGGCACCTTTTCGTTATGCGCTGCTTGCGTTGTGATGCGCCCAGGCGATGGTCGCCTGTGCGATCGAAACACCGGTTTTGGGGGTGCGTTGACAAGCGCCCAAACGGGCAGCGCAGCAAGGCCTAACCGAAAACTAAAGTTTCAACGG
>CANKBJ010000011.1 GCA_947479905.1 Bradyrhizobiaceae bacterium | reverse complement strand
TTAGCCGCCTTCCGCGGCGTGCCGGAATTCTCCGGTGCATACAGGATAGAGGCAGGGAGTTTCGCGATGCGTCACGGCAAAGTTTACCGCAAGTTAGGGCGACATTCGTCGCATCGAATGGCGATGTTCGCCAATATGGCGGCTTCGCTCATCAAGCATGAGCAGATCGTCACGACACTCCCGAAGGCGAAGGAACTTCGCCCGATCGTCGAGAAGCTCGTCACCATCGGCAAGAAGGGCGATCTCGCCGCCCGCCGTCTGGCGATTTCCGAGCTGCGCGACAAGGATATGGTCCGCAAGCTGTTCGACGTGATCGCGCCGCGTTACAAGGACCGTCAGGGCGGCTATTGCCGCATCATGAAGGCCGGCTTCCGTCACGGCGACAATGCCGCGGTGGCGGTGATCGAATTCGTCGACCGCGACGTCGAGGCCAAGGGCAAGGACTCAGGTCCGGTGCAGGCCAAGAAGGTCTCGGAAGAGGCGAACGCTTCGGCGTAACGGCCGCGTACCGAATTCAGCCGATTGGAAAAGCCCGGACCCTGGTCCGGGCTTTTTCGTTTGGGCGCCGGCTGCCGCGAACATTCTTCTGAAAACCGCAAAAACCGTGTTGGCCGTCACATCGCCCACCCGGTATCATGGTATCGGAGCGGCGCGCAACCGCGCGCTTTTCAATGGGAGGCATTTCATGATTCGGGGTGGTCTATTGGCGCTGACATTGGCCGTCACGTTGGCAGGGTCGATTGGCGTGGCGCGGGCGCAATCGCCGGTCGAGCGCGGCGGCTATCTCGTCAACACGATCATGACCTGTCAAAACTGCCATACGCCGATGGGCCCGAACGGCCCGGATTTCAGCAAGGCATTGTCCGGCGGGCTGACCTGGGATGAGCCGCCTTTCAAGGTGACGGCGTCGAACATCACGCAGGACAAGGAAACCGGCATCGGCAATTGGACCGACGCGCAGATCAAGACGCTGCTGCGCACCGGCAAGCGGCCGAATGGCGTGCAGATCGCCGCGGTCATGCCGACCGAATTCTACGGCATCGTCACCGAAAGCGACATGGACGCCATCGTCGCCTATCTGCGCACGGTCAAGCCGGTCAAGAACACCGTGCCGGCGCCGGTTTACAAGATCGCACTGCCGTACATTGCGTTCCCCGGCTCGGAAAAGCCCTACACCGAAGCCATGCTCGCCGACAAAGTGAAGAACGGCTTCTATCTCGTCACCATCGGCCACTGCATGGAATGCCACACGCCGTTCAGCGCCAAGGGCAAGGACTATGTCGCCGATCTCGGCAAGGGCGGCATGGAATTCCCCGGTCCCTGGGGCAAGTCGGTGTCGCGCAACATCACCCCGCACAAGACCAAGGGCATCGGCGACTGGAGCGACGCCGAGATCAAGCGTGCGATCACTGGCGGCGTGTCAAAGGACGGAAGCAAGCTCAAGCCGCCGATGGGCTATCCGTATTACGCGCAAATGACCGGCGGCGATCTCGACGCGATGGTGGCCTATCTGCGCACGGTGCCGGTGAAGGAGTAATCCTTCTTCCTTCACCTCTCCCCGCAGTGCGGGGAGAGGTCGGCTTTCGCGCGAGCAGCGCGGAAGCCGGGTGTGGGGCGTCGTGATAGGTTGCTGCCCCTCACCCGGCTCGCGCCATGGCGCGTCGAAGACGCGCGTGAACGCGCTTATGTCGCGCTCGCCACCCTCTCCCCGTAAAACGGGGAGAGGGAAGAAAGCTACCACCCGCTCAACACCACCTTGCCGATGGTGGTGCCGCTTTCGATCTGGGCGTGCGCCTTTTTGAGGTTGGCCGCGTTGATCGGCGAGAACTCCATCGCCGCCGTGGTGACGATATCGCCGCGATCGATCATTGCCGAAATCTCGTTGAGCAGTTTGTACTGTTCGATCATGTCCGGCGTGCCGAACATCGAGCGCGTGAACATCGATTCCCAGTTCAGCGACACTGCCTTGCGCATGACCGGCGCGGCATCGATCGTCGGCGGCACTTCGATCAGGCCGACTTTTCCCTGCGGCGCGATCAGTTCGATTATCGCCGGCAAATGCCTGGCGGTGCCGTTGATGCTGGCGACCAGCGCGACATTCGGATTTCCCAGCGCCTTGAGCTGGTCCGCCATCGGCTTTGAGTGGTCGATGACGTGATGCGCGCCGAGCCTGACACACCAGTCGCGCGTCTGCGGCCGCGACGCGGTGGCGATGATGGTGAGGCCCGTCAGCTTGCGCGCGATCTGGATCAGGATCGAGCCGACGCCGCCGGCGCCGCCCATGACCAGCAGCGCGCGGCCGTCTGGCGCGGCGCCGCGCACGACGCCGAGGCGGTCGAACAGCATTTCCCAGGCAGTGATGCCGGTGAGCGGGATCGCGGCGGCCTGCGCGAAGGTCAGCGTTTTCGGCTTGCGGCCGACGATGCGTTCGTCGACCAGGTGGAATTCCGAATTGGTGCCGGGCCGCACGACCGATCCGGCGTAGAAGACTTCATCGCCGGCCTTGAACAGGGTCACATCGGGGCCGACCGCCTCGACCACGCCGGCGGCGTCATAGCCGAGGATCTTGGCCGGTTCGCCGGGACCGGCGGCGGCGCGCATGCGCACCTTGACGTCGACCGGGTTGACCGAAATCGCCTTCACCGCCACCCGCAGGTCGTGACCGGTGGGAGCGGGGTTGTCGATGGTGATGTCGATCAGCGAATCCGCCTCGCTGAGGGGCAGGGACTTGAAATAACCGACGGCCTTCATGCGGGGCTCCTTGCGCGCCTGTCCGGCGCCCGTGACGGGGTTGCTGGCCTTCCATGCCGCGCCCGGTACGGGATGACAAGAGACGACAAGCGATGGCTCGGGTGGGCGGCGCGCAAAAAACCACCGTAAAAACGGCCAAATCGGCGGCCACGCCTTCAATCCACGCCGGCCCCGGCCTATATCGGAGGCACGGCAGCCGGAGAGAATCGACATGGGTTTCAACGTGCGGATGGCAGGGCTCGGGGTGACGCTGGCGGCCGGGTTTTTAGCCCCGGCCCACGCGCAGGTGCTGGAGCGGCGGGTGCCGAACGCGGCCGAGCTGCGGCTGTCCTATGCGCCGGTGGTGCAGCGCGTTGCGCCTGCCGTGGTCAATGTCTATGCCGCCAAGACGGTGGTGAACCGCAATCCGCTGTTCGACGATCCGATCTTCCGCCGCTTCTTCGGCGTCCCGGGCGACGCCGGCAACCAGTTGCAGCGCTCGCTCGGTTCCGGCGTCATCGTCGATGCATCGGGCCTGATCGTCACCAATGTACACGTCATCGAAGGCGCCGATGAGATCAAGGTGTCGTTGTCCGACAAACGCGAGTTCGAGGCGACCGTCGTCTTGAAGGACCCGCGCACGGACCTGGCGGTGCTGCGCGTCAAGGACGCGAGAGAGAAATTCCCGGTTCTCGATTTTTCCAATTCCGACGCGCTCGAAGTCGGCGACATTGTGCTGGCCATCGGCAATCCGTTCGGCGTCGGGCAGACCGTGACGCATGGCATCGTCTCGGCTTTGGCGCGCACACAAGTCGGCGTGTCCGATTATCAATTCTTCATCCAGACCGATGCCGCCATTAATCCCGGCAATTCCGGCGGCGCGCTGGTCGATCTCACCGGTAAACTGGTCGGCATCAACACCGCGATCTTCTCGCGCTCGGGCGGCTCGCAGGGCGTCGGCTTCGCCATCCCCGCCAATATGGTGCGCGTGGTCGTGACCTCGGCCAAGACCGGCGGCAGCGCCGTCAAGCGTCCCTGGCTCGGTGCCAAGTTGCAAACCGTGACCGCCGACATTGCCGACAGCATGAACTTGAAGCGTCCGGCCGGCGCGCTGATCGCCAATGTCACACCGGCCGGTCCGGCGGCGCAGGCCGGCCTGAAGGCTGGCGATTTGATCATTTCGGTCGACGGGCAGGCGGTCGACGACACCAATGCCTTCGACTATCGCTTCGCCACCAAGCCGCTCGGCGGCAATGCCAAACTCGGCATCATGCGCGCCGGGCAGGAAATGATCGCCACCGTCGCACTTCAGACCGCGCCGGAATTGCCGCGCGAGGAGATCACCATCCGCTCGCGCTCGCCGTTCTCCGGCGCCAAGGTGGCCAATCTGTCGCCGGCTTTGGCCGACGAGTTGCAGTTGCAGAACGTCGACAATGGCGTCGTCATCCTCGATGTCGACAATGGCTCCTATGCCAGCAATCTCGGCTTCCAGCGCGGCGATGTGATTCAGGAAGTCAACGGCGCACAGATAGGCAAGACGCGCGATCTCGATGCCGCCAGCAAGACGCAAAGCGGCTCCTGGCGCATTGTCCTGATGCGGCGCGGTCAGAAAATTTCCGCGGTGTTCGGCGGATGACCTCGCGCCCCAAACCCGGGCCCAATCTGTTCGCCGCCGCCGGCCTCGACAAGGACGCACCGCGCCCGCTCGCCGACAAGCTGCGGCCATCGAAGCTCGACGAAGTGGTCGGGCAGGATCATCTGCTCGGTCCCGATGGCGCGCTGACGCGCATGCTGGCGACGCGCTCGCTCGGCTCGCTCGTCTTCTGGGGTCCGCCCGGCACCGGCAAGACCACGGTGGCGCGGCTCTTGGCTGACGCCACCGAGCTGCATTTCGAGCAGATCTCGGCGGTGTTTTCCGGCGTCGCTGATCTCAAGAAAGTGTTCGATGCCGCGCGCCTGCGGCGCGAAAGCGGCAAGGGCACCTTGCTGTTCGTCGACGAGGTGCATCGTTTCAACCGCGCCCAGCAGGACAGTTTTTTGCCGGTGATGGAAGACGGCACCATCGTTCTGGTCGGCGCCACCACCGAGAACCCGTCGTTCGAACTCAACGCCGCTTTGTTGTCGCGCGCGCGTGTGCTGGTGTTCAAGTCGCTCGATGCCGCCGCGATCGAAAAGTTGCTCGCGCGCGCCGAGGAACTGGAAGGCAAGAAACTGCCGCTCGACGAGGGCGCGCGCACCGCGCTCGCCAGCATGGCCGACGGCGACGGCCGCGCCTCGCTGACTTTGGCCGAGGAAATCTGGCGCGCGGCGCGTCCCGGCGAAATCTTCGACCAGGCCCGCTTGCAGGACATCGTGCAGCGCCGCGCGCCGATTTACGACAAGGCGCAGGACGGCCATTACAATCTGATCTCCGCGCTGCATAAATCGGTGCGCGGCTCCGACCCGGACGCCGCGCTCTATTATCTCGCGCGCATGCTCGATGCCGGCGAGCCGCCGCTTTACATCTGCCGCCGGGTCGTGCGCATGGCGATCGAGGATATCGGGCTTGCCGATCCGCAGGCGCTGGTCATCGCCAATGCCGCCAAGGAAGCCTATGATTTTCTCGGCAGCCCGGAAGGCGAACTGGCCATCGCGCAGGCCGTACTCTATGTCGCCACCGCGCCGAAATCGAATGCGGGATACGCCGCCTATGGCGCCGCCAAAGCGGTCGCCAAGAGCGTCGGCTCGCTGGTGCCGCCAAAGCACATTCTCAACGCGCCGACCAACCTGATGAAGTCGGAAGGCTATGGCCGCGGCTATTCCTACGACCACGACACCGAGGAAGCGTTCTCCGGTCAGAATTATTTTCCCGATGCGCTGCCGCGCCAGAAATTCTACGACCCGCCGGAACGCGGCTTCGAGCGCGAGATCAAAAAGCGGCTCGACTACTGGGCGAAGCTGCGCAAGGAAAAGGGCGGGGAATGACGTATCTGAAGTCCGCGGCGGCGGCTCTGATGCTGGCCGCCTTGCCCGTGCCGTCACACGCCGCCGACGCCATCACCGGCCGCTGGGCCGCCGATGCGGCCGCCTGCGAGGGCGGGTTTTTCGATGCCGGCGCCGCGCCTTTGTTGGTCGTGACCAGCTACGCGGTGCGCTGGCGCGGCGACAGCTGCCGGGTCGGCCGCATGTACAAGGCCGGCGAGACGACCTACATCCAGGCTTTCTGCTGGGGCGAGGCCGGCGAACGCTCGATTCCCGTGTCGCTGCGCCCGAATGCCGGCCGGCTCGCGCTGAGCTGGGACCGCGCCGCGCAGGCCGAACTGAAGCGCTGTCCATGAGCGAGCCCGTCTTCGACCTCGATGCTTATTGCCGCCGCATCGGTTTTGGCGGCGGCCGTTCCGCCACGCTCGAGACCTTGCGCGCGGTGCATCGGCTGCATCCTTTGGCGATCCCGTTTGAAAATCTCGACGTCATCCTGCGGCGCGGCGTGCAACTCGATGCCGCCAGTCTGCAGGATAAGCTGATCCGGCGCGGCCGCGGCGGTTACTGCTTTGAACAGAACATGCTCATGAGCCTTGCCCTTCGGGCGTTCGGCTTCGATGTCACCTATCTCACCGGCCGCGTCCGCTATGGCGTGCCGGACACCGTTGCCACATCGCTGACCCATATGCTGCTCAAGGTCGATGTCGAGGGCGTCGCTTACATCGTCGATGTCGGTTTTGGCGGCAATACGATGACCGGCCCCTTGCGGCTCGACGATCCGGCAGAGCAGGCGACCCCGCATGAGCCGTTCCGGCTGACGCCATCGGGCGGCGGCTATCTTGCCGAGGCGATGATCCGCGGCGCCTGGACGCCGCTTTATGGCTTCACCCTGGAGCCGCAGCACCTGCCGGATATCGAACTCGGCAACTGGTATATGGCCACCCATCCGAAATCGCGGTTTTCGGCGGAATTGGTGGTTGCCCGGGCGATGGCGCAGGGCCGCCTGGCGCTCAGCAACAATCAATTGGCGATTCATCGCTTAAACGCCACAAGCGAGCGCCGTGTGCTACAGACGGAAACTGAATTACGCGACGCGCTGACCGGCCTGTTCGGATTGACCCTCCCGGACGACCCCGATTTGAGCCCGGCGCTCGCCAAAACCCTGGTTGGAGCAGTTTGATGAGAGGCGGAAGAGAAGGCCCGCGGCGTGGCGGCGGCAAGTCGTCCGTCGGCAGACCGCCCGCCGGGCGCGGCGGCCGCCAGGACCGGCAAAGGGACCGCGGCGACAAGCCGGGCGGCAAAGCCGCCGCCGGCAAGAGCCGCGACAAAAGCCGCGATATGCGCGGCGACTTCAAGCCCAAGCGTGACGGCAAATTCGCCAAACCGGGCGCCCGGTCCGTGGCAAAGCCCGGAGCCAAGCCCGAAGGTCGGCCGGCGCGCCGCTTCGATGCCAAGTTCGATGTCAAGCCGGGACGTGCTGCCGCGCAGCCCGGCGACAGGCCCGGTTCACGCTCGCGCACGCGGCCCGAGCCGCGTGCCGATTCATTTCGCAATGAAAAAGGCCGCGCCTTTCCGGCCCGCCCGCCGCGCGACAATTCGTTCTCGACCAAAGCCGCGATGGCGGCGGCGCCTGCGCCCAATGTCGCGGCAAAGCCGAAGCCCGTGCCCAATCCGGCCAATTATTCCGCCGGCGTGCAGACCATCTTCGTCACCCCCGACGAGGACGGCATGCGCGTCGATCGCTTTTTCGAGGCGCGCTTCCCCGGCCTGTCGTTCAGTCACATCCAGCGCATCGTCCGCAAGGGCGAAGTGCGCGTGAACAGCCGGCGCACCGAACCGAAAAGCCGTCTCGTCGCGGGGCAGGCCGTGCGCATTCCGCCGCTACAATTGGAAGCGCCGAAAGTGCGCGAGGAAGCGCCGCAGGCGATGAAGGATCGCGAGTTCCTGCGCTCAATCACTTTGTCGGAAGACGACGACGTGCTGGTCTTGAACAAGCCGGCCGGTCTTGCCGTGCAGGGCGGCTCCGGCGTGAAGGAGAATGTCGACGACATGCTTGAGGCGCTGCGCGCGCCCCATGCCGACGCGCAGCGTCCCCGTCTGGTGCATCGTCTCGACAAGGACACCGCCGGCTGTCTGCTAGTGGCCAAAACCCGCTTTGCCGCCGCCGCTTTGGCGAAAACATTCCGCACCCGCGCCGCGCGCAAGATCTACTGGGCTTTGGTCGCCGGCGTGCCGAAGCCGAAGCAGGGCCGCATCTCGACTTATCTCGCCAAATTCGAGGACGATGAAGATTCGTATATGCGCATCGCCAAGCACGGCGAGAAGGATGCCGTTCACGCGGTGACCTATTACGCCGTGGTCGAAACCTCGGCGCAGAAGCTCGCCTGGATTTCGCTGAAACCCGTCACCGGCCGCACCCATCAGCTGCGTGCGCACATGGCGCATGTCGGCAATCCGATCATCGGCGATCCGAAATACTTCAACATCGAGAACTGGGAACTGCCCGGCGGCATCCAGAACAAGCTGCATTTGCTGGCGCGGCGCATCGTCGTGCCGCATCCGCGCGGCGGCACCATCGACATTTCGGCGCCGCTGCCGCCGCATATGTTGCATTCCTGGAACCTGCTTGGGCTCGACGAAAATCGTTTCGACCCGATCGTGGATGCTCCGGAAGAGGACTAGCGGAGCGCTTGCTGCGTCCCCAATTTAAGGCAATGCAGCGGGCGTTTCTCTTAGGCATGAGCTTGGGCTTGATTGCCATCGCGGCGTTGGCGTCAGCGCTGCCTTTGCGCGCGCAGACGGTTGACGATCCTTACAGCATCATGCGGCCGGAGCCGGGCACGCGGCAGCCGAAAGCCTCCGAACCATGGCTGGCGCCGAAATACAAATCACCGCGCGGCAGCAATGACGGCATCCGCGTGCCGCGCGTGCATAGGGGCGAGTCGCCGCGCCGTGCCGAGGTGCCGCCGCCGATCTATATGCCGGAAACCGGGCGCCTGTTGCCGAACCTGCCGGCGCTGCCGGGCGCGGGACCGGGCGGTCGCGAAACCGGGCAGGACCGCGCGCTGCGTTGCCAGCATCAGGCTGGCGTCTATGGCGATGCGACCGGCAATCGCGAGGCTTACGTCGGCGGCTGCATTAATCAGTAGCTTCTTCTTTTCCCTCCCCACCACTCGCAAGAGCTCGCGGGGGGAGGGGAAATCAAATCTCCTCCATCACCTGCGCGTACGAGATCACCGCGAACAAAGCTGTGCCGCCGATAATGTTGCCGATCAAAACCGGCGCCATGAACTGCACGATCATCTGCCACCACAGCCAGTCGCCGGCGAAGACCAGCATATAGGCTTCGATGCTGCCGGTGACGATATGGGTGAACCCGCCGACGGCGATCAGATAGGTCATCAGGGTGATGACGGCGAATTTCGCGCTCTCGGCGGCCGGGATCATCCACACCAGCGCCGCGATGATGAAACCGGACGAGACGCCGGCAAGCAGCATCGACAGCCAGCCCATCCCGGCCAGGTGGCGGCTCACCTCGACCATGCCGGCCAAAAGCTCGGGCTTGAGCACCGGCGTGAAGGTGCAGAACAGCGCGGCGATTAACGTGCCGGTCATGTTGGCCAGGAGCACGATCGCCCACAGCCGGCAGACCCGCCAGAAATTCCGCCACGACGTATCTTTGAGGAGCGGCAACACCACCGTGATGGTGCTCTCGGTGAACAGTTGCTGGCTGCCGAGCACCACCATGAGAAAGCCGACGCAGTAGCCGAGGCCGACCACCAGAGGCCGCCATTCGGTGTCCGGCAGATGCGTCAGCAGGATCGCCTGCGCAAGCAGCGAGAAGCTGATCGACAGCCCGGCGGCGACGCCGGACCACCACAGCGACGTGGCCGGGCGCGCCATTTCCTCCTCACCGAGCCGCCGTACCACTTCGTAGATCACCGGCGTGCGCGGCATCGACATTTCCTCGACGTCGTTGACCTCACGGTCGCTGATGCCGTGACGGGGGTGCCTGGCCGCGTCGCGTTTCTTGGCGGCGGTGGGGGGGCCGTTCTTCGCCATGGATAAAGCCTGCTGGAGGGGGTTCCGGGTGCAACGTCCGGCCGGCGCTCGAGTTCCCGGCCGGAACCGCTGGGCCGCATTTGCGGAAGCTATTGGACGCGTTCGCCGCGTGGAATCGTTAACCTTCTGAGATGACTTGAACAATTTGGGGTGAGGCAAAAGCCCGGTTTGGTTCCCGCTAGGACTTTGTCAACGGCTCTCGCTCTATATGGATGCCCAGGAGCAGGGTTCCATTGACTGACGCGCGCAACGCCGCCGCAAATGAGCGCTTGAGCGCCGAACTGGAATTGACTCCGGTGGCGGTGACGCGCTGGAGCGCGCGCCTCGTCGCTCCGCAGGTCGAGCGCGATTATCTCCAGCATCGCTTCGCCGAAGACCGCCGCCGCGTCTTCCTGCTGCTCGGCCTTGTCGCCATCGCCAGCTTCCTGAATTTCCTGGTCGAGTGGGATGCCTACGGCCGCGGCGTCAGCAGCCAGGCGGCCTTGATGCAGGCATTCGTCCTGGTCTGGCTGCCCTTTGCCGGCCTCGCCATCGCCATGCGCGTGCGCTCGCCATTGGTGTTTGAATCGATCACCTTGATTGGCGTCGCCATTGGCACGATCGGCCGCCTCGGCATGCTGACGCTGCGGCCCGACATGATCCAGCTCTGGCCGACCTTGATGGTCGGCATTGTCTTCGTCATCTATCTTTATTTGCCGTTGCGGCTTGTCGGCGCGACCGCGCTGGCGATTTGCTTTTCCTGCGTTGCGCCGTTTTGGTGGCAACTGGTGCTCGGCGACGTGCTGCCGCCGGACGTGTTCTACCGGGGCCTGGTCTGGGTCCTCCTCGCCAATGCGCTCGGCTTCACCGCCGCCAATTCATTGCAGCGCAGCCAGCGCACGCAATATGCGCAAGGCCTGGTGATGAACCACCTGCTGTCGACCGACGCGATGACAGGCATACCCAACCGCCGCCGCTTCGACGCCGCGCTGGCGCGCGAATGGCGACGCTGCCGCCGCGCCGGCGCGCCGCTGTCGCTGCTGATGATCGATGTCGACCACTTCAAGGCCTACAACGATCATTGCGGCCATCCGCAGGGCGACGCCTGCCTGCGCCAGCTCGCGCAATTGCTGGTCGGCACGATCAAGCGTCCGGGCGATATCGTCGCGCGCTACGGCGGCGAGGAATTCGTCGTGCTGATGCCGGACATCGGCGCCGCCGGCGCGCTTGCCGTGGCCAACAAGCTCGCGGCCGCGCTGCGCCACGCCGACATTACGCATCCGCGCTCGCCGGCCGGTCCGCGCATGACCATCAGCATCGGCGCCGCGACCGCCAGAAACCTCAATGGCGAGCCGGCCGCCCTGGTCGAATTCGCCGATCGGCTGTTGTACGCCGCCAAAGCCGCCGGCCGCAATCAGGTCTCGGTCGGACAATTGCCGGTGCCGGGCGCCTTGCGCGCGGCCTAACCACTATCCGTTCATTCCCGCGCAAGCGGGAATCCAGAATCACAAACTCGAAACCGAACCGTGGGCTACGGGTCCGCGCTTGCGCGGATCGCCTAGAGCCTTACCGGCTTTGATGGAATCAAAGCCGGGGCTCTAGTCTTTTGGTTTGTCGCGTTTTCTTCACGCGAACCGGTACCCACTTCGCTCGAAAACGCTCTAGTACGCGCTTGCTTTGTCCAGCGCGGCGATATCCTCGCCCGATAGCTTGATCGTCGCGGCTTTGAGAACATCGCTCAATTGCGCGAGGCTGGTGGCCGAGACGATCGGCGCGGTGACGGATTTGCGCGTCAGCAACCAGGCCAGCGAAACCTGCGCCGGCGTCGCGCCGTTGCGCGCGGCGACCGCGTCGAGCGCCGTCAGGATGGCGAGCCCGCGCGCGTCGAAATAGGACTTCACCTTACCGCCGCGCGCCGGATTTTTGGCGGCGTCGTCGGCTGACCGGTATTTGCCGCTGAGGAAGCCCGAGGCGAGGGCGTAATAACAGATAACGCCGATGCCTTCCTTTAGGCAGAGCGGTTCGTACGTCTGCTCGAATGTCTCACGGTCGTGCAAATTATAAAGCGGCTGGAGACTTTCGTAGCGTGGCAGTCCTTGACGGGCGCTGGTCGAAAACGACGCCGTCAGCCGGGCCGGCGATAGGTTGGAGGCGCCGATGGCGCGCACTTTGCCTTGCGCGATCAGCCGCGCATAGGCGGCCAGCGTTTCCTCGACCGGCGTTACGTCGTCGTCGAAATGAGTCTGGTAGAGGTCGATGCAGTCGATCTGCAATCGCTTCAAAGAGGCTTCCGCCGACCGGAGAATGTAATCTTTGCCGAGGCTTTTGCCGCCGCCCATGTCGGCGCCGACCTTGGTGGCGATGACGACGCGGTTGCGCTTGCCGCTCGTCTTGAGCCAGCGGCCGATGATGGTTTCCGACTCGCCGCCTTTGTGGCCGGCGACCCAGCGCGAATAGCTGTCGGCGGTGTCGATGGCGTTGAAGCCGGCGTCGACGAAGGCGTCGAGCAGGGCATGCGACGTCGCCTCGTCGGCGCTCCAGCCGAACACATTGCCGCCGAACATGACCGGCGCTATTCTGATGCCGGACCGGCCGACCGCGCGCAACTCCATTGTCCACGCCTACCGCATGCTGGCGTTGAACTTGTCGAGCGCGGATTGACCGGGGCACAGCTCTTTTTCGTTCAGCGCATTGAGCGGCGTGTCGACCGTGGCGAGATGCCCGTGTAAATCGTCGGCGTCCTTTTCCATATACAACAGCCCGGTGACGATCTGGCCCTTGGCGGCATGGTGCTGCAAAAAGCTGATCGCGGCGGAGCGGTCGTGTACTTGGTAATCGGCGTCCAGCTTGCGCAGCGCGATGGTTGAACCGTCATGCTGCTCGACGATCTCGACCTGGCCGGGCTCGTATTTCACTTCAATCGGCATGCGGCCTGAAATCACGTCGAGCCGGTTGACCGCCTCGTTGTGCTCGCGCACGAAATCGAAACTCTTGGTCGAGCCGGCATGGTTGTTGAAGGCGACGCATGGCGAGATGACGTCGATGAAGGCGGCGCCCTTGTGCGCGATGGCCGCCTTGATGATCGGCACCAGCTGCTGCTTGTCGCCGGAGAAGGAGCGGGCGACGAACGACGCGCCGAGCTGCAAGGCGATCGCGGCCAGATCGATTGAATTGTCGGTATTGACGACGCCGCGCTTCGACTTCGAGCCGCGGTCGGCGGTGGCCGAGAACTGGCCCTTGGTCAGGCCATAGACGCCGTTGTTCTCGACGATATAGGCCATGTTGACGCCACGCCGCAGCGCGTGGGCGAACTGGCCGAAGCCGATCGAGGCTGAATCGCCGTCGCCGGAGACGCCGAGATAAATGAGGTCGCGGTTGGCGAGGTTGGCGCCGGTCAGCACCGACGGCATGCGGCCATGCACCGAATTGAAGCCGTGCGAATTGCCGAGGAAATAGGTCGGTGTCTTCGACGAACAGCCGATGCCGGAAATCTTGGCGACGCGGTGCGGCTCGATCGACAGCTCGAAGCAGGCCTGGATGATCGCCGCGGTGATCGAGTCGTGGCCGCAGCCGGCGCATAGCGTCGACACCGTGCCTTCATAATCGCGGTGGGTGTAGCCGAGATCGTTCTTCGGCAGACCGGGATGATGGAATTTCGGCTTGGCGAGATAGGTCATGGCGGCTAGAATCCAGGTTGTTGCGGTGTGATTTTGACCGATTTTACGGGGCGGTTGAAGCGAATATCGCCGTGGCAACGGGAAAATTTTGAGGCTTTCCATGCCAAGGCGTTTGCCGCTTGCGCTCTACCTTGGCTCGCTTTGCATTCTTTCGCTGTTCTTGTGGCGGGCCGGCTGGGCCCGGACATGGTCGGCTTTGCAAGTGCCGGCGATGATGCCGATCTTCGCGGATATGCGGGTGATCCAGGCCGCGACCGAATTGTCGCGGCACGGGATCGATCCGCAAACGCACAGCCTCGAGCCGATCTCGGCTTTCCCGATGAACTACCCCTCGATCTGGATCGGGATCGGCGAGGTGCTGAATCTGCCGGCTGAATCGCATTTTCTCGTCGTTTGCGCACTTGTGCTCTTGAGTTTCGTGGGCGTGGGATGCTTCTTGCTCTATCGCTTTCCATCGTACGGACTGCTGGCCTGTCTGCTGTCGACCGCGACGCTGCTCGGCATGGAGCGCGGCAATTGCGATTTGGTGGTCTTTTGCCTTGTGTTCGCATTCGTGATCGCATTGCCGCGCAACTGGTCGCTCGTTCCGCTGTTGCTGGCCATTGCCTTGAAGCTCTATCCCGTGTTCGCGATCGCCGGTTATTTGACCGGCCGGCGCTACCGTATCCTTTTGTTCGCGGTCGCCGCCGCGTCGGTTGTTTTTATCCTCTATCGTCACGAACTGGCCGGCATTCGCGCTGTTACGCTGCAGGGTTCGTCTTTCGTGATCTCTTACGGCTTTCCCAGTCTCGCGGACTATTTCGTGGAGCGTCGGCTATCGCTTTGGTATTTTGGGCTGCTCGTCGCCATCATTGGTGCGACGACAATTTTCTTGACCCTCATTCTATTCCGCCGGCCGGCTCTCGCGCTGCCGGAAGGACAGACATTCGATCTATTCGTCGCGGGCGCCTCGATTTACGTCGGTACCTTCATTCTGTCGTCGAATTGGGATTACCGGCTGATCTTTCTCGTTCTCTGTGTGCCGTTTCTAACGGCGGGTTCCGTCCGCTTCGGCCGGTTTCTCGCGGTGCTCGTCATCATCGCAATGAACGAACTGCTGCTCCGTCGATTGGGCGTTGCCGGGCTCGCCGCGGTCTGGCTTTCGAAGATCGGTCTGTTTGTCGTCCTTGGTTCGTATCTGGGTTCATGGTCGCTGCGGTCGTTGCATGGGCAGTTTCGCGCGCTCAAAGATCGATTGGCAGCGCCCCGGTAGCATTATCGCCGTACCGGCATCACGAATTCACCTTCATCGGCGTTACCTTCAGCGCATCGAGATGGTCGCCAATGGCCTTGGCGATGAAGCGCGCGGTAATCGGCGTGCCGTCGTAATGCAGGATCGGCACCAGCCGCACTGGATCGATGCCGCATTCGTTGACGATCAGCGAGCGCAGTTGCGCGTCGCGGTTCTGCTCGACGACGAAAACAAAATCGTGGTCGGCGACGAACGAATTGACCGACGAATGGAACGGGAAGGCGCGGATGCGCATGCGGTCGAGCGCATGGCCGCGCGCCTCGATCATGTGGATGGCCTCATCCATCGGTGGCGCGGTCGAGCCGAAATAGAGAACGCCGTATTTGGTCTGGTTGACCGAGGTCGCCTGCAGCGGCCGTGGCACCATGTCCTTGGCGGTGTCGAACTTGCGCACCAGGCGTTGCATGTTGTCGACGTAAGGCGCGCCTTCTTCCGTGTATTTGGCGTAGCGATCGCGCGACGTGCCGCGGGTGAAGAACGAACCCTTGGTCGGATGCGTGCCGGGATAGGTGCGGAACGGAATGCCGTCGCCATCGACGTCGAGATAGCGGCCGAAGTCCTTGCCGGCTTCCAGCTCTTCCGCGGTCATCACCTTGCCGCGGTCGAACTTGCGGGCATCGTCCCAGACGAGAGGCCTCGACAGATGATGGTTCATGGCGATGTCGAGATCGAGCATGACGAAAACCGGCGTCTGCAGCCGGTCGGCGAGATCGAAGGCGACCGCGCCGAATTCGAAGGCTTCCGCCGGGTTTTCCGGGAACAGCAGGATATGTTTGGTGTCGCCATGCGAGGCGTAGGCGCACGAAATGATGTCGCATTGCTGCGTGCGCGTCGGCATGCCGGTCGAGGGGCCGGCACGCTGCACGTCGAAAATCACCGCCGGAATTTCGGCGAAATAGGCAAGCCCAATGAATTCCTGCATCAGCGAGATGCCCGGGCCAGACGTCGCCGTGAAGGCGCGCGCGCCGTTCCAGGCGGCGCCGATCACCATGCCGATCGAGGCCAGTTCGTCCTCCGCCTGGACGATGGCGTATTTCGCTTTCTTGGTTTCCGGATCGACGCGCAATTTCTCGCAGTGTCTGGTGAAAGCGTCTGCCAGCCCCGACGAGGGTGTGATCGGATACCAGGCGCACACCGTGGCGCCGCCATAGACCGCGCCGAGCGCCGCCGAGGCGTTGCCCTCGATGAAAATGCGGTCGCCGACCTTGTCGGCCTTCTTCACGGTGAGCCCGATCGGGCACGACAGATTGAGGATGGCGTAATCGCGGCCGATATTGAGCGCCTTCAAATTCGGCTCGATCAGTTTCGGCTTGCTCTTGTACTGCTCGCCGATGAGTTGCTCGACCGCCTTTACATCCATGTCGAGCAGCGCGGTCAGCGCGCCGATATAGATGATGTTCTTGAACAGCTGGCGCTGGCGCGGATCGGTGTATTCGCGGTTGCAGATCGCGGTCAGCGGCATGCCGATGACATTGATGTCGGGGCGGAATTTCGACGCCGGCAGTTCCTTGGTCGAATCGTAGAACAGATAGCCGCCGGCCTCGATGCCGGCGATGTCCTTGTCGAAGGTCTGCGGGTTCATCGCCACCATCAGGTCGACGCCGCCGCGCGCGCCGAGATGGTTGGCCTCGGTGACGCGCACCTCGTACCAGGTCGGCAACCCTTGAATGTTCGACGGGAAGATGTTGCGCGGCGCCACCGGCACGCCCATGCGCATGATGGCGCGGGCGAACATTTCATTGGCGCTGGCGGAGCCGGAGCCGTTGACGTTGGCGAATCGGACGACGAAGTCGTTTATGCGGCTGATCGGCGAGGCGTTCGGCATGAGCTTCCTGCGTGTGTTACTTCCAGCAGATATTTCTGCATGTCCCAGGCGCCGGTCGGACAACGTTCGGCGCACAGGCCGCAATGCAGGCAGACGTCTTCATCCTTGATCATGGCGCGGCCGGTCTTCAGTCCATCCTGCACATAAAGCGCCTGCGTGAAATTCTTGGCCGGCGCGGTCAGCCGCGTGCGCAATTCGGCTTCCTCGCCATTCGGCGTGAACGTAATGCAGTCCATCGGGCAGATGTCGACGCAGGCGTCGCACTCGATGCACAACGGCGTGTTGAACACGGTCTGGACGTCGCAATTCAGGCAACGCCCGGCTTCTTTCAGCGCCAGGTTCACGTCGAAGCCCAGCTCGACTTCGGACTTGATGTCCTTCAACGCGATGCCGAGATCGCGGTGCGGCACCTTGTAACGCTTGTCGAGATCGATCTGGTTATCATAGGACCATTCGTGGATGCCCATCTTCTGGCTGATCACCTCGACCGCCGGCAGCGGGCGCTCAGTGATGTCCTCGCCATTGAGCATCTTGTCGATCGACACCGCGGCCTCGTGGCCATGCGCCACAGCCCAGATGATGTTCTTCGGGCCGAAGGCGGCGTCGCCGCCGAAGAAGACGCGCGGGTTGCTCGACCGGAAGGTCTTTTCGTCGACCTTCGGCATGTTCCATTCGTCGAAGGCGATGCCGGCGTCGCGCTCGATCCACGGAAACGCATTTTCCTGGCCGACCGCGACCAGCACGTCATCGCAGGGGAAATGCTGATCCGGTTCGCCGGCGTTCACCAGCTTGCGGCGGCCCTTGGCGTCGAATTCGGCTTTGACCTTCTCGAACACGACACCGGTGAGCTTGCCGTTCTCGTGGGTGAATTCCTTCGGCACCAGGAAATTATGAATCGGAATGCCTTCGTGCTGGGCGTCTTCTTTTTCCCAAGGCGAGGCCTTCATCTCGTCGAAGCCGGAGCGCACGACGACCTGCACTTCCTCGCCGCCGAGACGGCGCGAAGAACGGCAGCAATCCATCGCCGTGTTGCCGCCGCCGAGGACGATGACGCGCCGGCCGATTTTGGTGACATGGCCGAACGACACCGAGGACAGCCAGTCGATGCCGATATGGATATTGCTGGCTGCTTCCTTGCGGCCGGGAATTTCGAGGTCGCGGCCGCGCGGCGCGCCGGTGCCGACGAAGATAGCGTCCCAGTCTTCGGCCAGCAGTGCCTTCATGGATTCAATGCGTTTGCCGCCGCGGAAATCGACGCCGAGATTGAGGACGTAGTCGGTTTCCTCGTCGATCACTGAATCGGGCAGGCGGAATTTCGGGATCTGCGTGCGGATCATACCGCCGGCCTTGGCGTCGGCGTCGAACACGGTGACGCTGTAGCCGAGCGGCGCGAGATCGCGCGCCACGGTCAGCGACGCGGGGCCGCCGCCGACTAAAGCGACGCGCTTGCCGTTGCGGCGCGCGGCCGGTTTGGGCATGCGCCCGGTAATGTCTTCCTTGAAATCGGCGGCGACGCGCTTGAGGCGGCAGATCGCCACCGGCTCCTCTTCGACGCGCACGCGCCGGCACGCCGGTTCGCACGGGCGGTCGCAGGTGCGGCCGAGAATTCCCGGAAACACATTCGACTTCCAGTTCACCATGTAGGCGTCGCCGTAACGGCCGGCGGCGATCATGCGGATATATTCGGGAACGGGCGTGTGCGCCGGACAGGCGTACTGGCAGTCGACCACTTTGTGGAAATACTGCGGGTCGGAAATGTCGGTATTCTTCATTGCGTCCTCAAAGCGCGGCCGGGCGTGATCTCTGTACGCACGGTTCGCGCTGCTTCCCCCGGATCGGCCTTGTGATCCGGCTCGATTCCGGTCCCGATACTATTGATTAGAACGGCTTTAGGCTACTTATCCTTGAGTTGTATCAAGGCTTTTTGAGGTTTCGCATCTGTTGCGGCGCACAAAAGCGATTGCTAAGGCTTGGACCATTGCTAAAGGCTTGCGCATCATGAAACTCATTCTTTTCGACGTGGACGGAACCCTGATGGACAGTCAGCACATGATCTGTGCCGCCATGGACATGGCCTGGCGCGGGCTGGGCCTGCCCAGTCCGGAACCCGCCGCGGTGCGCGCGATCATCGGCCTGTCGCTTAGCAATGCGATGCAGCAATTGGCGGCAGGCGAGGATCATCCGATCGAGGACCTGGTAACCGGCTACAAGCAGGCCTTCACGACGATGCGCGCCGCCGGCACCTGGAAAGCGCCGCTTTATCCGGGCGCGCGCGCGGCCATTGAAAGCCTGAAGCAGCGCGACGATTGCGTGCTCGGCGTCGCCACCGGCAAATCGCGTCGCGGCGTCGCGGCGATGGTGGAGACGCATGGGCTCGAAGGCGTCTTTGTCACGGTGCAAACCGCCGACACCTCGCCGTCGAAGCCGCATCCCGGCATGGTGCTGGAGGCCATGCGCGAGACCGGCATCGGGCCGGAAAATACCGTTGTTATCGGCGACACCGTGTTCGACATGGCGATGGCGAAAAACGCCAATGCGTCGGCCATCGGCGTGTCGTGGGGCTACCACCCGGTCGCCGATCTGCACGAGGCCGGCGCACGATCGGTCATCGACGATTTCGCCGCGCTCGATGCGGCGCTGGCCGCGCTGTGGCCGCGCGCGCGGGTCGAGGCAAAAGCGGACGCCGGCCATGCGTGAGTTCATCGAGGAAATCTTCATCAACCAGCCGCTCGATCCCATGGTGTCGGCGCGGCAGGGCGCGCGCGCCTCCTTGCGAAAGCGTTTCTACAAGCAGGCACAAGTCGGCGAAAACAACCGCGAAGGTTTCCCGCTGTTGCTCGACGGCAAGCAGGTGATGACGCCGGCGCGTCAGGCTTTGGTCGCGCCGGTGCGCGACCTCGCCGAGCAAATCGCAAAGGAATGGGACTCGCAGGTCGAGGTCATCGATCCCTTTGCCATGCCGCTCACCCGGCTTGCCAATGTGGTGATCGACGGCGTGGCGAAAACGCCGCAACCGGTGATCGATGAGATCGTGCAGTATCTCGGCTCCGATCTGGTCTGCTATCGCGCCGACACGCCGCCGGGTCTGGTCGACAAGCAAAAGGCCGAGTGGGACCCGGTCATCGCCTGGGCGCGCGACGCGCTCGGCGCACGCTTTATTCTCATCGAAGGCATTGTTTATGCGCCGCAGCCGGAAGAAGCGATCGCGGCGGCGTCGGCGAGCATACCGAAAAACTTATGGCGTCTCGGCGCGGTCGCCTCGATCATGACGTTGACCGGCTCAGCCCTGATCGCGCTGGCGCTCAATGCCGGCGCGCTCGATCCGGCGGCGGCGTGGAAGGCCGCGCATGCCGACGAGGACTACCAGATGGCGCAATGGGGCCTCGACGACATGGCGCTCAGGCGCCGCGAAGGCCGCTTCGCCGAATTCATGGCGGCGGCGACGGTGCTGAAACTGGTGGCGTGACCGGCGCGGGGTACAAAGTGAATAAGCGGGACCGATGCTGAAATTCTGCGCCAATCTGCATTTCATGTATCGGGATTTTCCGTTTTTGGAACGCTTCGCCGCTGCGGCGGCCGATGGTTTCCGCGCCATTGAAATGACCTATCCTTACGAGTTCCCAGCCGGGGCGATCCGCAAGCAGTGCGACGCCGCCGGTCTTGACGTTATCTCGTTCAATGCGCCGGTCGGTGAGATCGTTCCGGGCCGCCGCCGTGGCATCGCGGTGCTGCCGGGCCTGGAGCAGGAGTTTCGCGAACACGTCCGGCAAGGGCTCGCTTATGCCAAGGCGCTGAACAGTCCGCGTTTGCTCATGCTTGCCGGCCTGGTGCCGGACGATCTGCCGATGGCACGGGCGCGGACGACATTCATCGGCAATCTGCGCTTCGCCGCCGACGCCTGCGAGACGGCGAATGTCACGCTGCTCATCGAAACCAACAATCTGGTCGAGCATCCGGGCTATTATCTCGCGCGCCTGGAACAGGCCGCCGACATCATCGCCGCCGTCGATCACCCGCGTCTGCGGATGCTGTTCGACACGTTTCACGTCGGCCTCAACGAGGGCAATATCGTCGATAATTTCAATCGGCACCTGGCACTGATTGATCATGTCCAGATCGCCAACGTGCCCGGCCGCCACCAGCCGGGCGAGGGCGACCTGGATTTCGATGTTATCCTGCCGGCCATCGACGCCAGCGGCTATGATGGCTGGGTCGGTTGCGAGTATTTTCCGCTGACCGATACGCGGTCGTCTCTGGCCTGGATGAAAGACGCATGAAAATCACGCTCGATATTTCCAGGCTGGTCGAAGAGGGCAAGCTCACGCCGGAGGAGGCCGAGCGCCTCAAGGCTCTCGCTTCGTCCGACGTCGGCACGCTGGCGTTCAATATCCTGATCGGCTTTGGCGTGGTCGCGGTCGCCGCCGGCGCGGTCGCTCTGGTGCCGACGCCGGCGACCGCGGTCGCCATGGGCGTCGCGCTTTTCGCCGGCGGGATGGTCGTTGTGCGGCAGCCGGCCTGGTTCGTGCTCGGCGAGATTTGCCTGATCGTCGGCGCGCTGATGTTCTGCGGCGGTGTGCTGGCGCTGGGCGAGGGCTCGCTGGCCTCGACCTTGCTCGTCACCGGCGCAATGACGCTCGCGGCAATTGTCGCGCGCTCCAGCCTGCTGATGTGTTTTGCCGTGCTGGCGGCTTCCGCCTGCCTCGGCGCGCGCACCGGCTACAGCCACGCCAGCTATTCGCTGGCGATCTTCGAGCCGACTCTGACCATTGCCTTGTTTTCGGTGCTGGCGCTTCTTGCCTATCAGACGTCGCATCGCGTGAACGCCGCCTACGAGCGCATCGCGCTTGCCGCCGCGCGCATGTCGATCGTGCTGGTCAATTGCGGCTTCTGGATCGGCTCGCTATGGGGCGATCCGTTTTTCCTGTTCAACGGCCAGCGCGTGCCGCCGCGTTCCGTGGCCAATATCAAGATCGTCATTCCCGATTACGCCTTCGGCATTGCCTGGGCGGTGGTGCTGGTCGCGGCGATGATATGGGCCATGCGGGCCGGGCGGCCCTGGCTGCTCAATGCCGTCGCCGTCTTCGGCGCCATTCATTTCTATACGCAATGGTTCGAGCGGCTAGGGGCCACGCCGGCCTCGGTATTGGCCGCCGGCGTGGCGTTGCTCTTGGCGGCGCTCCTGCTGCGCCGGCTCAATCGCAAACCGGCGCCGGAGCAAAAGCCCGCGTAAGGTCAATGCCCGCCGCCGTCGCTTTTGCGGCCAGCCTCGAACAGGAACCAGGCGCGCTTCTCGGCGGCGTCGATGAAATTCTCCAAAAGACTCGCGGTCGCGACATCGTCGTGATCGTCGCAGAGCTTGTGCGCCTTGCGCATAGCTTCGATCGTGTGCTGGGTGTCGGCGCGCAATTCGGTCAGCATGTCTTCCGGCGACACATAATTGGCGTCATTGTCGGCAATCGTCTGGTGCTTGGCGATGTCGCCGATCGAACGCAACGTATTGCCGCCGATCTTGCGCACGCGCTCGGCCAGTTCGTCGGTCGAGGCGAACAGTTCCGCCGCCTGTTCGTCGAACATCAAATGATAGTCGCGGAAATGCGGTCCGCTTACATGCCAGTGGAAATTCTTGGTCTTCATATAGAGCGCGAAAGTGTCGGCCAGGATCGCGTTGAGCGCGCCGGCCACCGCTGTCGTCGCCTTGCTTTCCAGATCGGTCGGGGTCTTCAGCCGGGTGACGGTTTTGGCGGTCGTTTGCGCGGTCATGGGCGAGGGTCCTTTGCCGGGGAGGTTTCGCCCCGACAATGGCTGGCCGCGCAAAAGGTTCCCTTTCGCCAGCCGGCCCGTTTAGCCCAGCCGTTCACGCACCGCGGCGACGATTTGGTCCAGCACCGGTCCCCATTGTCCCGGCGCGCGCTGCCGGAACACGCGCATGGTCGGGTACCACGGCGTGTCGTCGCGGCCGAGCATCCAGCGCCAGTCGGAAATCACCGGCACGGCGGTGAACACCGGCCGGCCGAGGCTGCCTGCGAGATGCACGACCGAGGTGTCGCAGCCGATCACCAGATCGAGGTTCTGCATCACCGCCGCGGTGTCAAGGAAGAAGTCGGCGTCCGCCTTCATGTCGGCGTCGATGGTGCGGATCTTGTCGCGGAACGCCACCTTGGCGATGTCATCGACGGCTGCGCCCTTCTGTAAGGCGATGAGTTCGACGCCGGGCAGCGCGGCCAGTTCAGCGAAAGCGGCCAGCGGAATGTCGCGCTGCGACGTCACCGTATGGTCGGCGTGGCCCGGCGACCAGTTGATGCCGATCTTGAATTTCGCGTCACCCAGTTTGTCGGCCCAGGCTTTGACCCGCGCCGGATCGGCCTTGAGATAAGGCGTCGCGCGCGGCAGCGTGTCGATTGTCGTGCCGAGAATATGCGGCGCGCTCATCAGCGGCAGCCAGCGGAACGGGCGGCCCTCGCTGCGGATCGCGTCGGCGTCGCTGGCGATGGCGACGTTCGGCAGGCTCGCCATCAGCGGCGCCATCGCCGGCTTGACCAGCAAGGTCACGTCGTGCCCTTGCGCCGCCAGCACCGGCGCGAAGCGGCAGAACTGGATGGTGTCGCCGAGACCTTGTTCGGCCAGCAGCACCAGCCGCTCGCCGGCGGCCAGCGGTTTGCCGTCCCAGCGCGGCTCGTCCAGCGGCGTGAAGCCGGGGCGGCCGACGTCAGCGCGGTGTTCGTAATCGTTAAAGCCGCCGGCCCAGTCGCCGCGCATCAGCTTGAGGATGGCGCGCGCGAGATAGGCGTCGTGCATGCGCGGTTCGATTCTGATGGCGCGGTCGTAGCCGGCGAGCGCCGCGTCGAAATGCGCGCTGTCGGCGCTGCCGGCGCCGACCTCCATCATCGCCAGGTCCTTGAGGATATTGGCGCGGTTGGCGTGGACTTCCGGCAAGCCCGGATCGAGGGCGAGCGCCTTGTCATAGTCGCGCAGCGCATCCTGATGGCGGCCGAGCGGGGCGAGCAGCGCGCCGCGATTGATCAGGTCGGGCACCGAATCCGGCGCCAGCGCCAGCGCCCTGTCGAAGCTTTTGAGCGCCTCATCCGGCATACCGGCATCGACCAGGATATTGGCGCGGTTGCCGTGCGCGGCGGCGAGCTTGGGGTCGAGCGCGATCGCCTGGTCGAGCGCCTTCATCGCCTCGAGCGGCTGGCCGAGGCGGTCGAGCGCCTGGCCGAGCACGTTGAGCATGCGCGCCTCGGGCGGCGCGAAGGTCATGGCGCGCCGGACCAGATCGACGCCCTGCTGGAACTGGCCTTCCTGGCAGGCGATGACCGCGACGTAATACAGCGCCTCGGCGGATTTCGGGTCGCGGCTCAGGACGTCGGCATAGCGGTCCATGGCCAGCCGGATTTCGCCCCGGCGATGGTGGTAAAGCCCCTGTTGCAGCAACTGGGCGATGGTCTGGTGGCCTGCGGTCTGGTCGGTCATGGGGGGCTTGTAAGCAGGGATTGGGGCGAAAGCCAACCCTGTGGGCTGCCTTGCCAATATATGCCTTTTGCAGCGCACCAAACTGGGTCAAACTCCGCCGCACGGGCATTGAGGGGGCTAAAAGGCGACCATGAAGGACATTCTCGACAGGCTGGAGACGCGGCGCGGCGAGGCGCGCCTGGGCGGCGGCGGCAAGCGCATCGATGCCCAGCACCGGCGCGGCAAACTCACGGCCAGAGAGCGCATCGAACTGCTGCTCGACAAAGGCTCGTTCGAGGAATTCGACATGTTCGTCGAGCACCGCTCGTCCGACTTCGGCATGGAGAACCAGAAGATCCCCGGCGACGGCGTCGTCACCGGCTGGGGCACGGTCAACGGCCGCACCGTCTATCTGTTCTCCAAGGACTTCACCGTATTCGGCGGCTCCTTGTCGGAAGCGCACGCGCAGAAGATCGTCAAGGTGCAGGACATGGCGATGAAGGCGCGTTGCCCGGTCATCGGCCTGTTCGACGCCGGCGGCGCGCGCATCCAGGAAGGCGTCGCCGCGTTAGGGGGCTACGGCGAAGTGTTCAAGCGCAACGTCATGGCCTCCGGCGTCATCCCGCAGATTTCCATCATCATGGGGCCGTGCGCCGGCGGCGATGTCTATTCGCCGGCGATGACCGACTTCATCTTCATGGTGCGCGATACATCCTACATGTTCGTCACCGGCCCTGATGTAGTGAAGACCGTGACCAACGAAGTGGTCACCGCGGAAGAACTCGGCGGCGCCTCGATCCACACGACGAAGTCCGGCGTCGCCGACGGCTCGTTCGACAACGACGTCGAATGTCTGCTGCAGATGCGCCGGCTGATCGATTTCCTGCCGTCGAACTTCGAGGCCGGCGCGCCGTCTTGGCCGACGCTCGACGAGGTCGACCGCATCGATGACTCGCTCGATACGCTTATTCCCGACAATCCCAACAAGCCTTACGACATCAAGGAACTGATTACGAAAGTCGTGGACGAGGGCGACTTCTTCGAAATCTCGACCGCCTACGCCAAGAACATCGTCACCGGCTTCGGCCGCATCGCCGGCTCGACCGTCGGCTTCGTCGCCAACCAGCCGATGGTGCTGGCCGGCGTGCTCGACAGCGACGCCTCGCGCAAGGCGGCGCGCTTCGTGCGTTTCTGCGATGCCTTCAACATTCCGATCGTCACTTTCGTCGACGTGCCTGGATTCCTGCCCGGCACCGACCAGGAATATGGCGGCCTGATCAAGCACGGCGCGAAACTGCTGTTCGCCTACAGCCAGTGTACCGTGCCGCTCGTCACCGTCATCACCCGCAAGGCCTTCGGCGGCGCGTATGATGTGATGGCGTCAAAACACATCGGCGGCGACGTCAATTATGCCTGGCCGACGGCGCAGATCGCGGTGATGGGCGCCAAGGGCGCGGTCGAGATCATCTTCCGCGCCGACATCGGCGACAAGGACAAGATCGCCGCGCGCACCAAGGAATACGAGGACCGCTTCCTGTCGCCCTTCGTCGCCGCCGAGCGCGGCTATATCGACGACGTCATCATGCCGCACGCGACGCGCAAGCGCATCGCCCGCGCGCTGGCGATGCTGCGCAACAAGCACGTCGAGGTGCCGAAGCGGAAGCACGATAACCTGCCGGTGTGAGGGCAAAGTCTAATTGCCGCACCGGGCAGCGCGCCCCCTTGCCGGTTTGCGCATTCGCGCGCAGTCTTAGCCCCTGAACCGCAACCTAGACGGCACCAGGGGGAGACACAACCATGCTCACAGCAGGAATCCGCACACTCGCGGCCGCGGCCACCGCCGCGCTGATATTCTCAGCACCCGCGCAGGCGCAATACCCGGAACGCAACATCACCTTGATCGTGCCTTATGGCGCCGGCGGCGGCACCGACATCACCGCGCGCATGCTGGCTCGCGACCTCGAAGCCGCGCTGGGCAAGCCGGTGACGGTGGAAAACCGCGCCGGCGGCGGCGGCTGGGTTGGCTGGGGCGCGCTGGCGCAGGCCAAGCCGGACGGCTACACGGTCGGCTATCTCAACGTGCCGAGCATGTATGCCGGCTATCTCGACAAGCAGTACAAGCGCACCGAGACGCTCGACAGCTTCACGCCGCTGATGAACCACGTGCTCGATTACAATGTCTGGGCGGTGAAGGCGGACTCTCCATTCAAAAGCGTCAAGGACGTGGTCGAGGCGGCGAGGAAAACGCCGGACACGCTCACCGTCTCGGCCTTCGGCGCCGGCTCCGACGACCATCTCGCCATCCTCTCGATGGAGGTCGAGAACAAGATCAAGTTGATCACCGTGCATCACAAGAGCACGGCCGAAGCCAAGACCCAGGCGCTCGGCGGCCACATCCACATTCTCGGCGCCAATATCAGCGAAGTGGCGGAGGAGGCCAAGGCCGGCACCATCCGCATTCTCGGCGTCATGTCGCCGGAGCGCTCGCGCTTCCTGCCGAACGCGCCGACTTTCAAGGAGCAGGGCTTCAATCAGAACTGGTCGGTGTCGCGCGGCATCGCAGCTCCGGCGGGTTTGCCGAAAGATGTCGAGGCCAAGCTCGTCGCGGCGCTGGAGAAGACGCTGAACTCCAAGGAGCACCAGGACAAGGCGGCTTCCCTCAGCCTCGAGCCGCGCGTCATCAAGGGCGCGGACTATGTGAAGTTCCTGAAGGACAACGAGGCTTCGACCAAGACGTTGATGGGGTGGTAGCGCTTCTTAACCCTCCCCCTTTTGCGGGTGGGGTGGGGGTAACCAACATATCGCGTCATGGCCGGGCTTGTCCCGGCCATCCACGTCTTTACGATCAGCTCGGCGCGAACGAGAGGGAGGGTACGATGGTCGTTCTCGACACATCGCGTGTGACAATCGTCAAGCCGGGCCAGACCTATGTCGGCAAGCAGGGCATCACCTACGGCGCCGGCGCGTCGGCCGAAACGGTCGGCGCCAACAAGATCTGCATGAACATCATGCCGATGCCGCCCGGCGCGCGCGCCAAGGCGCATTATCACAAGGGCATCGAGACCATCGCCTATATGCTGACCGGCGAATGCTACGTCTATTACGGCGACGCTCTCGAACACCGCGTGCTGGTGCGCGCCGGCGAGCAATCCTTTGTGCCGGCCGATCTGCCGCACGCGCCCTGCAACGAAAGCGGCGCGCCCTGCACCTGGATCGTCGTGCATTCGTCCGGCAGCGATCAGGAGGGCATCGTGATGTTGCCGGAGCTGGACAAGGCGCTGGCGGAGAGGGTGGGTGTGACGGCTTTATAGCGCGCCACATGTCTTTGGAGTAAAAAGCAGCCAAAGGCGGGAGAAGATATTGTTGTCTAATACGGTGGATAGGCTATTTTTTCTTGATCGCCTTAACTACCTTTTCGCCACCAATAATTGCTGCTACCGCCGAAGTAGCGACTATCATATTTGCGCCTGCGACCTCCAGTCCGGCGACTCCTGCTCCCATTGCCGGAATTCTCAAACACCAGTCCACCGCTTCATCACCGTTCTTTTTCCACCATGCGTCCACTTTCTTCCCGATCTCGTCGGCAATCTCTTTTGCTCGGCCTAACAGGAGCGGCTCTTCTGGCTTGTTAAGTGCGATTGTAAGTGACGCGGAGATTTGTTCGAAGCCGTCGGCAAATATAGTGAGTAGGTCTCGTTGCGTTTCATATTCAGCCAACCGGGCAGGATCGTTGGGCCGCTCTGCGTCCAATCGCTTAATCTCATTCCGCGCCAGTAGAGCTAAAGAGTTAGCGAGAAGGACTAATTTAGAGGGAGCTAATTCACCAATTGGCTCATCTGTTCGTGACCCGTTGCTTTCAATATCTTGTAAATGTTCAGTTGCAGTGTCGACGATAGCCGTGACCGCTCGTAGAAAGTTTGGTAATTTAGGACGACGTTGGTTTCGAGCAACAGTTGAAAAAAAGTCCTTCCCTAGACCGGCGCGTTCCGCCAATTCGGAATTTGAAGCTGTCAGGCCAGCTTGAGTTTCTTCAATTAATCTCCAAAACCGTTCAAGATCGTCTGGTCCGTATGCGCCGCGGCTAGCCTTCGACCGAAGTGCCAGTGCCTCTGCTCGAATTGAAATAGCGGCGTCAACCTCAGCTTGTTGATCAGGTTGAAGGCGAAGCGTGTAATATTTGGGAGCCATCTGATTTTATGCTGTCCCGAAGTTGTGTGAGTGAAATGGAGGCGGGGCTTGCTTCATGGTATGGCCTCGACAGAGGTTCGGCTTATTGGAGGCTCAGCCTCTATAGTTAGCAGATTTAGCCTACCGCAACCGCCGGTAAAATAGTTATTGACTTCATTCCCAACCTATATAATCCTATTGCCGTTCCATCCGACGAGGGGCGCTGTCATGAGGCGTCGTGAAGGCGGGGTGGAATGCGGCGCCCGCGGGCGCGGGGAAACGCACCCCGCGCGCTCGGGCGGTGCCGGGGCTCCGCCCGGAGGCACAAGGACCTCCCGCGAGGAGCTCGCTGACGATGCGAAGCCTTTGGCTTTGCCGGGACTAAAGAGGCTCGGTGCCCAAAAGGGCCGAGGCTCGGCCGTTCTGGAAAGCCAATAGCCGTCGGAAGCGCGGCCCGGCTGCTGGAAGACGCCGCCTTGGCGCGCCGAGAGGCGCCCGCGCTTCTTGCATTTGGTCTGCGTAAACCGCGCAGATCGTGGCAAATGAAGCGCGGACATAAGGAATAATGGAAGCGCCCTTCGGCGCGCCATTCCCTCATCTTTGAGGGAGCACTCGTCCGCCGTAGGCCAAAGGGCGAAGGCGGAAGGAAAGACAGGCGCACCCGGCGCCTCACAAACAACACGGGCGGCGGAGCGTTGGCTTTTGTCTTGAGCTTGCCCGCCGAAGCTTTAGCGAAGGCGGGCTGTTTGAAAATTGCATCGCCGCGTCAGCACGCCGCAACCTCGCCCGCGTATTTTTGCTATGATGGCAAACGGGAAACCACCAAGGGGACGAAACCACCAAGGGGGCCTGGCCATGGCAAAAATCGAGAATACATCGCGCAAGCTCGTGCTCACGGAAGGCGCGACGACGCTGACGCTCGACAAGGATTCCGGCAAGGCGGCGCTGCAACAGAAAGTCTTGTTCTGGAGCAAGAAACCGGTCGAGTTCGCGCTCGCCGACATCGACGACATCGCGGTCAAGTCGGACAAGGACGGCCTCTCCGGCGCGATGATCTATCACAGCGTGCTGCACCGGCGCACCGGCGAGACGATGGTGCTCACGACCGGAGAAGCAAAGGAAGCCGAAGCGACAGTGAAGGAGCTGCGCGGTTTCGTCGGGCTCTCGGCGTCCGCATGATCGCGCGCGCTTACCCCTTCAGGCTGGAATAGACCACGCGCATGAAGTTCTTCGCCATCTGTTCGTTGGCCGAGAATTTGGCGTCGAAGTCGGCATAGGGCTTGGCGGCGTAAACATCGTCGAGGCTCTTGCCCTCGGCGATCAGCTTGGCCATGCGGTCGCGCGCGGTCACCAGCATCGTGCGGTATTCGACGAGCTGCGCCTTGCTGGAAACCGGGCCGTGTCCGGGCACGACCTTGGTGCCGTCGTTGCTGAGCGCGATATAGGCGTCGACCGCCGCGATCATGCCCTTGACGCTGCCGCCGTTGAGATAGTCGATATTGGGATAGCGGCCGAGCGTGACGACGTCGCCGGTCGACAGCACATTGGCGTCGGCGAAATAGATGTAAGTGTCGCCGCCGGTATGCGCATTGGCGGTGTGCTTGAGTTGCGCGGCGCGGCCCTTCACGTCGACCGTCATTGCGTCGGTATAGGTCTTGGCCGGCAGCGCGGCGCCGCTTGCCGGCGCAACAGGCTGCATCGAGACATTGTTGGTGCCACCCTTGGCCATGATGTCGCGCAGATTGGCGTGCGCGACGACAACCGCGCCGTCGGCGGTGAAGGCCGCGTTGCCGCCGACATGGTCGCCGTGATGATGCGTGTTGACGAGAAACTTGATCGGCTGCGGCGACACCGCGGCGATCGCGGCCTTGAGCTTGTCGTGCATCGGCGCGAACTGGCCGTCGACCATGATGACGCCGTCGTCGCCGGCGGCGACCGTGACATTGCCGCCCTGGCCTTCGAGCATATAGGTGCGGTTGCCGAGATCGGTGGTCTTGACCGTGATCTTCGACCAGTCGGGTCCGACAGGCGGGCCGGCGGGCTGCTGGGCGAGCGCCGCGCCGGAAAACAACATGGCCGAAATCGTCGCCAGTGCGAACCTGATCATGGCATCCTCCCTGATGGCGGTTCGATGTGTGCGTTTCGCACTTTGCCGCCGCTTGTTATTGCCGGACCGGGTCTGCCGGTCCATCTGATTAAACGACGCAGCGCTGTCAATATTCCGCCGCCGCGCCGGTATATTTTTCGGTTCCCCGGTCTGCTAGCGTGGGCAATCGAAATAAAGCCGTCGCGCAGTTGACGCGGCCGGGCAGGGAGGCTGACGAATGATGCGCTGGCTTAAAGTGGCGGCCGTGCTGACGGCGATTGTTTCCGGCGCGCAGGCGCAAGCGCAGGCGCCGGCGGCGGGGGATTATCCCAACCGCGCGGTTCACATCGTCGTCGGCTTCGTGCCGGGTTCGTCGACCGATCTGGTGGCGCGGCTGATGGCAAACGAATGGAGCCGCCAGTTCGGTCAGCAATTCGTTGTCGAGAACCGGCCCGGCGCGGCCTCGGCCATCGCCGCCGACGCGGTCGCCCGCGCGCCGAAGGACGGCTACACATTGCTCGCCGGCGGCGGCGTCAATATCAGCACCGGTCTGCTCAACGCCAAGCAGAGCTTCGACATGGAGCGCGACTTTCTGCCGGTCATCATGGTCGCCGGCCAGCCGATGATCCTGGCGGTGCATCCCTCGCTCAACGTCAAAAGCGTCGCCGAACTGATCGCGCTGGCCAAATCGAAACCGGGCGAATTGTCGTACGGCTCGACCGGCGTGGGCGCCATTCCGCATCTGCTGACCGAATTGTTCGCGCTGCGCACCGGCATCAAGATGGTGCATGTGCCCTATCAGGGCTCGCCGCAGGCGACCACCGATCTCCTGGCCGGGCGCGTGCAGTTGATGTTCTCGCCGGCGGCGGCGGTGCTGCCGCACATCGCCTCCGGAGCGTTGAAGGCTTTGGCGACATCGACGGCGACGCGCTCGTCGGCCGCGCCCGATCTGGTGACGCTGAAGGAATCCGGCGTCGATCTCGATGCCAGCCTGTGGTTCTCGATCTGGGCGCCGGCCGGCACGCCGCGCGCGGTGATCGATAAATTGTCGCGCGCCGGCAATCTCGGCATCAAGGGCCCGGAGGCGCAAACCATGTTCAAGGCGCAGGGCTTCGACGCCATTGGCGGTTCGGCTGAGGATTTCGCCAAAGCGCAGGCGGCCGAACTGGAAAAATGGAAAACCGCGGTGGAGGCGGCGGGCCTGCGCAAATGACTGAGTGTCAGTTGATCGTCAACGAAAGCCGCCGACTGGAAAGCGGTGTCCTTCAGGTTGTCCGGTTGTAGCGCTGGCTCATCCCGGAGATGCGTCGAAACCGCGGAACGGCGCGCGTCGCCCCTTGTCCTGAAGTTTGGTTCCTGCTTCGATACACGTTAAGCGGGTATGGGGGGCGTTCATGGCAGGGCGGGGAAAGCGTTGCTCGGCGCGGCCGGCTGCCAAGGCAGTGTTGCTCGCGCTCTGCGCCGGTCTTGCCGCCGGTCTTGGCGGCTGCGCGACCCAGGCGCACGACGAGGTCGTGGTCGGTGTCGGCATCGAGGCCGGGACGAATTTCAAGGCGGTGGACTACGCCGCGCTCTATTCGCCTTATGCGATGATGGCGACGGCGGCCTATACCGAGCCTTATGATTTCAACGGCGCGTACTGCCCGGACCCCGGCCGTCTGGCGAAGCCGGTAGCCGGCGCCGATAACGAATCCCGCGCCAGCGTGCGCTCGTGGATCAATTATCTGCATGCGCGCGGTTGGGAATGCCGTTTCGGCATTCACGGCAGTCTGCCGTGCCCGACGCGCGCTGGCGGTGAGAAGGAATGCACCCCGGTCGGCGGTCTGCAATTCCACGTCTGGCGGCGCATGCAGGGCGGCAGTTGCCGCGAGGCGGTGATCGCATTTCGCGGTACTGACAAGAATGACAGCGGCGACTGGGCCTCGAATTTCCGCTGGCTCTACCGGCTGACGCCGAAATTCGATCAATACGCGCAGGTCCAGACGCATATCAGGAAAATCGTCGCGCGCATCAAGAAGGACAACTGCGCCGGCAAGGGCATTCAGTTCGCCACCGCGGGGCATTCGCTCGGCGGTGGGTTGGCGCAGCAGGCGGCCTACGCCGACGAGACCGGCTCGATCCGCTATGTCTATGCCTTCGATCCGTCGCCGGTCACCGGTTTTTTTGACGTCAGCGCCATGGTGCTGGAAAAATCTGCCGACGGTCTGGGCGTTGACCGCGCTTACGAAGCTGGCGAAATCCTGGCATTGCCGCGCGCGATCATCGAGAATATTCATCCGCCGGCGCCGTGCAATCCGCGCATACGCACGGTCCGCTTCAACCTGCTCTCCGGCCTCGGCGTCGCCCAGCACAATATCGAAAATTTGACCAAGCAATTGCAAGCGACGGCGAAAACTCGCGGCGCCAATCCGCGACGGGTCAACGACGCGCTGCGCGCGCGCGCGTGCAAGGGTGCGCCGATGCTGCTAATGGTGCCGCCGGCGTAAGGCGGCGGCTCTTCTGTGGGCACTTGAACGGCGCTCTTGCCGCCGTCCGCGATGTCATCATAATCGGCCGCATAAAGCAGCCGCGAGGATGACGCCCCATGCCGACGCCGATCGAATACGCCGATGCTTCGCCGCAAGTGCGCGCGGTCTATGACGACATCAAGACGTCGCGCAATGTGCCGGATGTCAATAATTTCTGGAAATATCTGGCGCACGACCCGGCGACGCTCAAGCGTACCTGGGAGAGCATCAAGGAGATCATGGCGCCGGGCGCGCTCAATCCCCTGACCAAGGAAATGATTTATCTCGCGGTTTCGGTCACCAATGGCTGCGCCTATTGCATCGCCAGTCACGGCGCCGCCGCGCGCAAGGCCGGCATGAGCGAGGCGATGTTCGGCGAATTGATGGCGGTGACCGGCATGGCCAACGAAACCAACCGGCTGGCCAACGGCTATCGCGTGCCGATCGACGCGGCGTTTCAGAAATGACCATCGGTCCCGGCGGTGAAGTGCCGGGACCGACAGTGTTCTTTCGGCGATTACTGCCGGGCGCCGCTATTGGCCGGCGGCGAGGCCTGCGGCGCGGGACTGGTCATCGGCGAGGTCGAGCCGGAACCTGTGGTGCTTGGCGGCGTCACATTGCGGATCGGCGCACCGCTGCCTGTGGTCACTGGTGCCGGCGTGGCCGCCGGTGAGTTCGACGCGCTGTCCGTCGTGGCGCTGTTCCAGCCGGCGACGATAACGAACGCGATCAAAGCGACGACGGCAAGTCCGGCAATCCAGCCCCAAACGCCGCCGGCGTTCTCGTTGCGCAACGGGGCAGGCGGCGTGTAGCGATCGTCGAATCGCGGATCGGTAAAACGTGGGTCGGTCATGATTTCCTCCTTGGGTCGCGGAAACACGTTGCCGCGTCTCGAAAGGAGGAAACCCGCGAATACGTGTTGGGTTCCTGATTCTGGTGAATCAGCGGACCTGAAATGTCCTAGGCTGCCTTGGGTTCCGTCACCCGAACGGCAAGACGCCAGGCCAGCCAGAAAACAATGAAGAAACAGGCCAGGAATGTCGGCAGGCTCGCAGTCGGCGACCATTGTTCCACGGTGCGTCCGATGGCATAGGAACCGAGTTCGCCGAGCACAACGAAAACGATATAAAAAGACAGGATCTGCATGGTGGCCTCCTTCTGGCTCGCGCCATCCCGAAAGCGATATCCGGGCAGGGGGCGACAGCACCTGATACAGGCTGACCACAGTTGTGCCGCAAATGCTATAGCGCTGGCCGCGTATTGAGTCCCGCCACCTCACTTTCTTACGAGATTTTTATGCCCCTCAGCCGTTTGGCGATCGCCGCAGCACCGGTCCTGTTCGTGCTGTTGTGGAGCACGGGTTTCATCGGCGCCCGCTATGGCTTGCCTTATATCGAGCCGATGACCTTTCTCGGCGTGCGTATGGTGTTTGTCGTGGTCATCGTCACGGCCATTGCCGTCATTGGCGGCGCGAAATGGCCGAGTCCTGCCGAAATGGGGCACAGCGTCGTTATCGGCGTTCTGATGCACGGGCTGTATCTCGGCGGCGTCTTCATCGCCATCAGTCAGGGCGTGCCGGCCGGCATTTCGGCATTGATCCCCGGCTTGCAGCCGATATTGACGTCCGTCATCGCCAACCGCTTCATGGGCGAAGCGGTGTCGCGGCAGCAGTGGATCGGGCTGGCGCTCGGACTGGTTGGCGTCGCACTCGTCCTGCACGACCGGCAGATGGTCGCGGAAGCATCGGTATTCGGCTGGGCGGCCAGCGTTGTTTCTCTGATCGGGGTCACCGGCGGCGCGCTGTACCAGAAGCGATACAGCGGCAACATCGACTGGCGCACTGGCAATGTGTTCCAGTACGCCGGTGTGGCGGTCATTTACTGGTGCGCGGCTTACGCCTTCGAGACGCGGGTGATCCACTGGAATGGCGAATTGATATTCGCCATCGGCTGGCTGGTGCTGGTGCTGTCGATCGCCGCGGTCGGACTGATGTACTGGCTGATCCGCCGCTCGGCGGCGACCGGCTTTGCCAGCCTGTTCTATCTGGTGCCTGCGGTGACCGCGCTGATGGCCTATGGCCTGTTCGGCGAGAAACTCGACGCGTTGTCGATCGCCGGCATGGTGGTCTGCGCGGTCGGAGTCGTGCTGGTCAATCGCGGTGCGCAGGTGACACCGGTGGCGGGCAACGCGGCGGCGTCGGCGACGCCAGAAAAGTAGCTACTTCTTCCGCTCCAGCACCATCTGCGTCTGCGTCACCATCGCGCACAGACGGCCGTCGTTGCGGGTGATGCGCGTCTGCCAGACCATCGTGGTGCGCCCGCGGTGCAGGGCGATGCACTCGGCTTTTGCCGTGTCGCCGATCGGGATCGCAGCGAAGAAATTGGTCTTGCTCTCGATCGTCGTTGTGGTCTGCCCTTCTTTGAGATTGGCGGTGGTGGCGGTGCCGCCGACATTGTCGGCCAGCGCCATGATCGCGCCGCCATGCATGATGCCGAAGCGGTTGTTGAGTTCGTCCTTGACGAACAGCTCGGCAGTGACGCGCTCCAGCGAAATATGCGTCATCTTGATGCCGAGGAATTGCGCGAAAGCCGGCTGGATATTGGCGGTTTCGTTGATGTCAGTCATGGGAGCTACTCCGGAAAGCAAGGCGGCACCGCGGCACATAGAGAAAGGGCGCGGATTTGGCAATCCGCGCCCTCGCTCTCTAGCAGATTATGCCGGATGTCTACTTCGGCTGCGGCACGACGCGCAGGTAGGGCTTCACGGTCTTGTAGCCCTCCGGATAAAGCGCCTTGGCTTCGTCATTGCTGATCGCGCTGCTGAGGATCACATCCTCGCCCTGTTTCCAGTCGGCCGGCGTCGCGACGCGGTGCTTGGCGTTGAGCTGCAACGCATCGACGACGCGCAGGATTTCCTGGAAGTTGCGGCCAACCGCCATCGGATATACCAGGATCAGTTTGATCTTCTTGTCGGGACCGATGATGAATACGTTGCGCACCGTCTGGTTGTCGGCCGGCGTCCGGCCTTCCGAGGTGCCGGAGGTCGAGGCTGGCAGCATGCCGTAGGCCTTGGAAATCTTCAGCTCGGTGTCGCCGATCATCGGATAGTTCGGCGCAAAGCCGCCGACGTCCTTGATGTCGACCGCCCATTTGGCGTGGTTGTCGACCGGGTCGACCGACAGGCCGATGACCTTGACGTTGCGCTTGTCGAATTCCGGCTTCAGCCGCGCCACCGCGCCAAGCTCGGTGGTGCAGACCGGCGTGAAGTCTTTCGGGTGCGAGAACAAAAGGCCCCAGGAGTTGCCGAGCCAATCGTGAAAGGTGATTTTGCCCTCGGTAGTTTCCGCTTCGAAGTCCGGCGCGGTGTCGCCAATCGCCAATGTCATGATACGTCTCCAATTCGAAGGCCGGTGAAATACGCTGAACGCTGAATATAAGCATCCGGCGGGGAGGGGAATAGGGTGCGCTGCAAAGAGGAAGGACGTAGCGCCGAGGTGCTTTGCCGGAGATTAAAGCTGGCGGTCGCCCGGCACCTGATAAAACAGATTTTCCGACGCCAGCGTGGGGCCGCGCATTGACATTTCGCTGCAGTGCCGCAAAGTTGAAACGCCGGTACGGGCTAAGGAATTCAGCGGCCATGTTCAAGCGCATCTTGATTGCCAATCGCGGCGAAATCGCCTGCCGGATCATCAAGACCGCGCGAAAAATGGGAATAGAGACGGTCGCTGTCTATTCCGAGGCCGACAAGGACGCGCTCCATGTCGAGATGGCCGATACCGCCATCCTGATCGGCCCGCCGGCCGCCGCCCAAAGCTATCTGGTGATCGAGAAAATCGTCGCCGCCTGCAAGGAAAGCGGCGCCGAGGCGGTCCATCCGGGCTACGGCTTCCTGTCCGAGCGGGAAGCTTTCCCGAAGGCGTTGGAAGCGGCGGGGATCGTCTTTATCGGTCCCAATCCCAAGGCCATCGCCGCCATGGGCGACAAGATCGAATCCAAGAAGGCGGCCGCGGCGGCACACGTCTCCACCGTGCCCGGCCATCTCGGCGTCATCGCCGACGACAAGGAGGCGGTGAAGATCGCCAACGAGATCGGCTATCCGGTGATGATCAAGGCCTCAGCCGGCGGCGGCGGCAAAGGCATGCGCATCGCCTGGACCGAGTCCGAAGTGGCCGAGGGCTTTGCCCGCTCGAAGTCGGAGGCCAAATCGTCGTTCGGCGACGACCGCATGTTCATCGAAAAATTCATCGTCGATCCGCGCCATATCGAGATCCAGTTGCTCGGCGACAAGCACGGCAACGTCATCTATCTGCACGAGCGCGAATGTTCGATCCAACGCCGCAACCAAAAGGTTATTGAGGAGGCGCCGAGCCCGTTGCTCGACGAGGCAACGCGCCGGAAGATGGGCGAGCAGGCGGTGGCTCTCGCTCAGGCCGTCGGCTACGACTCCGCCGGCACGGTCGAGTTCGTCGCAGGGCAAGACAAGAGCTTCTTCTTCCTCGAGATGAACACGCGCCTCCAGGTCGAGCATCCGGTCACCGAACTGATCACCGGCATCGATCTGGTCGAGCAGATGATCCGCTCCGCCGCCGGCGAGAAACTGTCGATCAAGCAGAGCGACGTGAAACTCAATGGCTGGGCGGTCGAATCCAGAGTCTATGCCGAGGACCCGTACCGCAATTTCCTGCCGTCGACCGGACGGCTGACGCGCTATCGGCCGCCGGAAGAACGCAGCGTTGCCGGCATCACCGTGCGCAACGACACCGGCGTCTATGAAGGCGGCGAGATCTCGCTGTTCTACGATCCGATGATCGCCAAGCTGGTGACGCATGCGCCAACGCGGCTGGCCGCGATCGAAGCGCAGGGCGACGCGCTCGACGCCTTCGTCATCGACGGCATCCGTCACAACATTTCGTTTCTGTCGGCGCTGATGGCGCATCCGCGCTGGAAGTCGGGGCACCTGTCGACCGGTTTCATCGTCGAGGAATTTCCCGAAGGCTTCCATCCGATCGCGCCGGAGGGCGAGCGCGCTCAGGTGCTGGCCTCGGTCGCGGCATCGATCGATCATGTGCTCGGCGAGCGCAAGCGCAACATCTCCGGCCAGTTGACCGGCCGCAGCGTCACGCGCGAAAGCCAGCGCGCGGTCTGGCTCGGCGCCACGGAATATCCCCTCGAGGTCAGGCGCGAGAACGGCGCCATCGCCGTGCGTTTTCCCGACGAGACCAAGCCGCGCCATCTGGCCTCCGAATGGGCGCCGGGCGATCCACTGTGGAGCGGCTCAATCGACAGCAAGCCGGTGGCGGTGCAGGTGCGCCCATTGCCGAACGGCTTTGCGCTGTCGTTCCGCGGCGTCGAGACCAAGGCCTATGTCTATACCGAAACCGAGGCTGCTTACGCACGGCTGATGCCGGTGAAGAAGGTCGCCGACATGGGCAAGTTCGTGCTGTGCCCGATGCCGGGCCTCGTCATGTCGGTCACCGTGACCGAAGGCCAGGAGGTCAAGGCCGGCGAGGTGGTGGCGGTGGTCGAAGCCATGAAGATGGAGAACGTCCTGCGCGCCGAAGTCGACGGCACGGTCAAGAAGATCAACGCCAAGCCGGGCGACAGCCTGGCGGTGGATGCGGTGATATTGGAATTCGCCTAGCAGTCATTCCGGGGCGCGCTGAAATTGCCACGCTGTCATTGTCCGCGAAAGCGGACGATCCAGCACTTGTTTCCAGAACGCAGAAGCGCTGGATACCCCGCCTTCGCGGGGTATGACGGCATCTCCAGCTAAGCGCGCTGGCTGGCATCGCGCGCGATTCTGTTATTTCATAGGGCGATGACCCTCTACTTCGCCTACGGCTCCAACATGCACGGCGCTGCGATGCTGGCGCGGTGTCCGAATGCGCGCGCGCTGGGCGCCGCCCGGCTCGATGGCTACAGGTTCTTCATTGGTGTCGATGGCTGGGGCTCGGTCAAGCCGGCGCCGGGTGAAAGCGTGCATGGTGTCTTGTGGCGGCTGACGCCGCGCGATCTCGCCGCGCTGCATAATTACGAATTGCTGCACAAAGGTCTCTATGACGTACGCTATTTGCCGGTGCGCCATGGCAAACGGATGGCCTTGGCGATGATCTATCTGCTGCGGCGGCGCAGTGCCGGCCGGCCGAAGCCTGGCTACGCGGAAATGTGCGCCGCTGCCGCGCGTCACTGGAATTTGCCGGAGCGCCATGCGCGCGCGATTGCCCGCTGGTCGACCTCGCGCTGGACCGGCAGCCGCGTCATTGGTTGCGAAGAATTGGGCTGCGAAGATTTGGCCCGTGGTGACGCCCGATGAACGATCAAGCGCCCATCGTCGTGCATATTGTCGTTTTTGGCCGCGTGCAGGGCGTCGGCTACCGCGCCTTCGTCGCGCGCGAGGCGGGCCGGCATTGTCTGGAAGGCTGGGTGCGCAATTGCCGCGACGGCACGGTCGAGGCCCTGTTCAAGGGCGAAGCCGCGGTCATCGACGACATGATCGCCGCCTGCAAGCGCGGTCCGTCCGGCGCGCGCGTCGATTTGATCAATCAGCGCGCCGGCTCCGACGCCGATTTAAGGGCGCGCGTGCCGGGCGAGGAATTTTCCGTACTGCCGACGTTCTGAGTCGCGCCGAACAATTCCTCAAACGCGGCGCGCAGCGCGACATCGACATCCGTCATCGCCGCCGGGATGCCGAGATCGACGAGACTGGTGACGCCGTAGCGCTTGACGCTGACGCCGCACGGCACGATGCCGTCGAAGTGGGAGAGGTCGGGGTCGACATTGATGGCGATGCCGTGCAGCGTCACCCATTTTTTCACGCGGATGCCGAGCGCGGCGATCTTGTCCTCGAAACCATCACCTTTATCCGGCCGCTTCACCCAGACGCCGATGCGGTCCTCGCGCCGTTCGCCGCGGACATTGAAGGTAGCCAAAGTGCGGATGATCCATTCTTCCAGCGTTGCGACGAAGCGGCGCAGATCGGGGCCGCGCCGGCGCAGATCGATCATCACATAGCCGACGCGCTGGCCCGGGCCGTGATAGGTCATCTGGCCGCCGCGGCCGCTCTCGTGAACCGGAAAGCGGGCGTCCAGCACGTCGGCTGGATTGGCGCTGGTGCCGGCGGTGTAAAGCGGCGGGTGCTCGATGAGCCAGACCAGCTCCGGCGCGTCACCTTTGGCGATCGCTTCGGCGCGCACCTCCATGACGGCCAGCGCGTCCTCATAAGTGACGGGCTTGTCGCTGACGCGCCATTCCACCGCCGCCATGCCGGCAGGTTGTGGCATCCCCAAACTCAATTCGCCGCGCATATTAATCCCGCATTAACCATACCATGTTGCCATGCCTTTGCCCCCAATGACGCAGGGCACGACAGGAAGTTCTTACTTGGGCACATTCGACAAGGTTTCAATCGACATCACCGTGGTGCTGGGTACCACGACGATGCCGATCCATCAGGTTCTGCGGCTCGGTCGCGGCGCCATCATCGAGCTCGACGCCGGCGAAGACGACGCCGTCAGCATCCTGGCCAACAACCTGCCGGTGGCCAAGGGCACCGTCGTGGTCAATGGCAACCGCATCGCGGTCGAGGTCGGCGAACTGCTCGGCCGCCCGCTGGACATGCGCTAGGCGCGCCGGCGGCGGCCTTCCTGCCTATATATTTAGACAGCGCGCGGGGCCAATCCGGCCCTGCGGCGTAACGGATTGAAGCCACGGGTCTTTTTCCGCCTGTCCAGGCCGGGAGAACGGCCCGCGGCCCTTGTCCCTGTGGGTCCTATTTGTTACACGATCCGCCGTTACAGGGGCGCGACTACCGACGCGCTCTTTCTTCGTACTGTGCGGCCGTGGCGGAATTGGTAGACGCACTGCCTTGAGGTGGC
>CANKBJ010000010.1 GCA_947479905.1 Bradyrhizobiaceae bacterium | reverse complement strand
GCTGACGACCGCCTGGGGCCAGACAGTGCTGGTCGAAAACCGTCCGGGGATTCCCGGCACGACCTCGGTCGCCAAGAGCGCGCCGGATGGCTACACGCTGATGATGACCTCCAACGGTCACACCATCGCGGGGGTCATCAACAAAAGTCTGACTTTTGATCCGGTGAAAGATTTCTCCGGCGTAACGCCCGTCGCGTCGGTACCGGTCGTTCTGATAGTGCCGCCGGACTCGCCGGCAAAGTCGGTCAAGGAATTCATCGACCTCGCCAAGGCCAATCCGGGCAAGTTTAATTTCGCGTCGCCGGGGCCCGCGAGCGCGACCTTCATCGCCGCCGCCATGTTCAAGGAGGCCGCCAAGATCGACCTCGTTCATGTGCCGTATAAGGGCGCGCCTGAGGCTGTCACCAGCGTCATGCGCGGCGACACGCAGATGTATTTCACCCCGATCAATGTTGGTGCCGAATTGGTGCAGGCGGGCAAGGTTCGTGCGCTGGCGGTTGCGACCGCGACGCGCAATCCGACCATGAAGGATACCCCGACCATTGGCGAAGCCGCGCTGCCGGGGTTTAAATACGACTCATGGTTCGGCCTGCTGGCGCCGGCCGGCACGCCGCGCGAGATCATCGCCAAGGTGAACCGCGACGTCGCCGAAATCGTCAAGACCGATGACATCAAGGCGAAGTTCGCGGCGCAAGGCGTCGAAGCAATGGCGATGACGCCGGATGCCTTCGACAAGATCATCGCCGCCGACACGGCCAAACTTGCCGACATGTTCAAGGACGGCGTCAAGTAGCGGCGCGTTCACGGTGTTGCTCGGTCAGCGGCAATAAATGACGGCGCCTCGCGGCGCCGTCACCGCATCGGCTCGGCGTGGCCGATCACGCGCTTGATCAGCGAGGAATGCAGCTTCAGGGCGCGTTCCAGCGCATCGACCTTTTCATGGACGGTTTGCACGGTCATGTCAGGGTCGACATGGCAATGGAAATTGACGATCTCACCTTCGTCCGTCTCGCGCACCCGCACGTCGTGGATATTGCGCAAGGCGCGGTCCTGAACCGCGAGTTCCACAAGCGCCGTTTGCACGGCATGGAGACGCTCCGGCGGCGCCTCACGCCCGAGCGCATCGACCGGCTCAAGCGGTTCGATATGAGTCTCGACCTCGACCCCGGTGCCCAGTTCGCCGGCGATCGCGTCTTCGAGCCCGTCAGCCATTTCATGCGCGGCGGCAAGCGACAGCTTGCCATCGACCTCCAGGTCAAGGGCAATCGCCAGCCGGTCCTGAAGATTGTGCACGGTGACGTGATGCACGGCGAGCGCTCGGTTGCGCGCTATCACCATGACCCGGTCCAGGACGGATTCGCTGTCCAGCGCCACCGGGGCGGTGGTGATATTCGGCTCCGCGCCCGGCATCCGACTGCTGAGCGCATTCTCGACCGCGCTCTTGATCGCGCTGACCCGGTCGAGCGGCAAAGTGCGGCTAACCGCGACGGTCAGATCGATGAAGGTCTTGTCGCCGACGCCGCGCGCGCGCACCTGCTCGACAGCGACGACGCCGGCGACCTTCTCGACAATGTCGGTGATATTGGCGACGGCGCCGACCGGCGCGGTATCGGTTAGTGTCTCGATAGTCCGACGCCCGAGCCGCCAGCCTGCGACGCAGACCAGAAGGGCAACCATTAGAGCCGCCGCGGAGTCCGCCCACCATATGCCGACGCTGACGCCTATCAATCCGCCGATAACGGCCAGCGAGGACCATAGATCGGACGAGAAGTGCAGGGCGTCGGCCTCGAGCGCCTGGCTCTGTGTCGCCTTGGCAACGCGCGTCAAGGCGCGGGCGCGGAAGAAATCGATGACGACAGAGGCCGCCATGACGACGAAGGCCCAATTGGTGGCGACGACGATGTGAGGTTCATGCTCGACCAGCCGCTTGACCGCCTCCCAGATCACCACCCCGGACAAAAGAAACAGAAGCGCGGTCTCGCCGAGCGCCGAGACGCTCTCCACCTTGCCGTGACCGTAGTGATGTTCGTCATCGGCGGGCTTGCCGGATATGCGAACCGCCAGATACGTCATGACGGTGGCGCCGAGGTCGATCAGCGAATGGCCGGCTTCAGACAAAATCGCCAGCGAGCCGGTCGAAAATCCGACGATTGCCTTGGCGATCGTCAGCGCCGCCGAGGCGGCGATCGACGTCAGTGCGACTTGTTCTTTTTCGTGCTGCATAAAACCCCTCGGGAAAGGGGTGTAGCGCAATAACGGCGCAATTTCGACAGCGGTGTTGCCGCCTGGATGTTGGCTCTTGCGTCTCAGTCGCAATAGCGCAGAATGCCGTGAAATCGTTTTAAGGGAGGCTGCCCGGTGGATACTCCGCGCTTTATACGTCTGGCTCAAGGCGACAACGTCATCGTCGCCGTGGACCAGATCGCAGCCGGCAATGCCGCGGGCGGGACGACGGCGCGCCAACGCATCCCGCGCGGCCACAAGATGGCGACAGCGCCGATCGCTCTGAACGAGCCGGTGCGCAAGTACGGGCAGATCATCGGCTTTGCCTCGCAGTCAATCGCACCCGGCGACTGGGTGCATGAGCATAATGTCGCGATTCAGGATTTCGCGCGCGACTACCGCTTTGCCGAAGACGCCAGGAACGACGAAATTCTGCCGCCGGAACTCCGCGAAACATTTCAGGGCTATGTCCGGCCGAACGGGCACACCGGCACACGCAATTATATCGGCGTGCTGACATCGGTGAACTGCTCGGCAACGGTGGCGAAGTTCATCGCCGAAGCCGTCAATCGCTCCGACATGCTCAAGGACTTTCCGGAGATCGACGGTGTCGTTCCGTTCGTGCATGGCACCGGCTGCGGCATGGCCTCGAAGGGTGAAGGCTGGGACGTTTTGCGGCGAACCCAATGGGGCTATGCGACGCATCCCAATCTCGGCGGCGCGCTGATGGTCGGTCTCGGCTGCGAGACTTTCCAAATCGACCGCATGAAGGACGAGTATGATCTGGTCGAAGGCGACCACTTTCAGAGCATGACCATTCAGGCCATCGGCGGCAGCAGGAAGACAATTGAGGAAGGCGTCGAGCGCATCAAGGCAATGCTGCCGATCGCGGCGAAAGCCAGACGCGAGACGCGGCCGGCGTCCGAAGTGGTGCTGGCGCTGCAATGTGGCGGCTCCGACGGCTATTCCGGGATTACCGCCAACCCGGCCTTGGGTTCGGCGGTCGATTTGCTGGTCAAGCATGGCGGCACGGGCGTGCTGGCAGAGACGCCGGAAATCTACGGCGCCGAACATTTGCTGACGCGCCGCGCGGTGAACGCCGCCGTCGGCGAGAAACTGGTCGAGCGCATTCGCTGGTGGGAGGACTACACCGAGCGCAATCGCGGCGAGATGAACAACAACCCGTCGCCCGGCAACAAGGCCGGCGGCCTCACCACCATCCTTGAGAAGTCGCTCGGCGCGGCGGCCAAGGGCGGCTCGACGACGATGCGCGCGGTCTATGAATATGCCGAGCCGGTGCGCGAGAAGGGCTTCGTGTTCATGGATACGCCGGGCTTCGATCCGGTCGGCGCGACCGGGCAGGTGGCCGGCGGCTGCAACGTCATGTGTTTTACCACCGGGCGCGGCTCGGCCTTCGGCTGCAAGCCGACGCCGTCGATCAAGCTCGCCACCAATAATTATGTCTATGAGACCATGACCGACGACATGGATATCAATTGCGGCGATATTCTCGACGGCGTCACGCTCGAAACGAAGGGCGAGGAAATCTTCAGGAAAGTGCTGGCGGTCGCCTCCGGCGAACACACCAAATCGGAAGATCTCGGTTACGGCGATCTCGAATTCGTGCCCTGGCAGATCGGCGCGACGATGTGATGCGCATGATCCCGAAAAGTGGGAACCGGTTTTCGGATTAGATCATGCGCGAAAAAGAGGACTAGGCCGAGCCCGCCAAACGCGCGCCGGCGTCCTCAAGGATCATGTCGGCGCCTTTTTCTGCGATCATGACCACGGCCGCATTGGTATTGCCGGACACCAAAGTCGGCATCACCGATGCATCGACGACGCGCAGCCCCGTGAAGCCGCGCACCCGCAAGCGCTCATCGGCGACCGCCGCCGGATCGGCGCCCATGCGGCAGGTGCTGGTCGGGTGAAATACCGTCGTGCCGGTGGCGCGCGCATAATCGAGAAGTTCAGCGTCGCTTGTGCAATCCGGACCCGGCGCGCGTTCCTCGGCGATGTAGTGCCGCATCGCCTTCTGCCCCATGATGGTGCGCAACAACTTCATGCCCTCGAGTGTCGTGTCGCGGTCGAAGCGGCTCGACAGATAGCGCGGCTGGATCGCCGGCGCCGCTGCCGGGTCGCTGGATTTGATGCGCACGAAGCCGCGGCTTTCCGGCCGCAACTGGCAGATCGAGGCAATGAAGCCGGGGAAGGGATGCAGGCTGGCGCCGGTGGTTTCCGCACTGAAGATGATGAAATGGACCTGCACGTCCGGCGTTTCCAGTTCCGGGCGCGTGCGAAGGAAGGCGCCGGCATAGCCTGCGCCGATGGTCAGCATGCCCTTGCGCTGCAAAACGTAGCGCAGCCCGGCGCCGATGCGGCGATGCCAGCTGTTGACGACATCGTTCATGGTGATCGGCTCGGTGCAGCGATATTGCATGCGCACCTGATAGTGGTCCTGAAGATCGGCGCCGACGCCGGGCCGGTCGGCGATCACCGGAATGCCGAGCGCGCGCAGATGCTCGGCCGGCCCAATGCCGGAGAGTTGTAGCAATTGCGGTGAATTGAACGCACCGCTGGCGAGGATCACCTCGGCGTTCGCATGCGCGGTGTGGACATTGCCGCCCCGACGGTATTCCACGCCGGTGGCGCGCGTGCCGTCGAACTGAATACGGCTGGCCAGTGCGCCGGTTTCGACCGTCAAATTGGCGCGCTTGCGCACGGGCCGCAGATAGCCGGCGGCGGTCGATTTGCGGCGGCCGTTGCGGGTGGTGAGCTGGAAATAACCGGCGCCTTCCTGGGTCGCTCCGTTGAAATCCTCGGTGCGCGGAAAGCCGGCTTGCCCGGCGGCATCGATGAAGGCTTCGCACAAAGGGTGCGGTTCGCTGACGTCGGAGACCGCGAGCGGTCCGCCGACGCCGTGCAGATCGTCCGCGCCGCGCTCCTGATCCTCGGCCTTGCGGAAATAGGGCAGCACGTCGTCGAAGCCCCAGCCGGTATTGCCGAGCTGGCGCCAATGGTCGAAGTCCTGCGACTGGCCGCGAATATAGAGCAGGCCGTTGATCGAACTCGAACCGCCGAGCACCTTGCCGCGCGGCTGGATGATCTGCCTGTTGTTGAGTTCCGGCTCCGGCTCGGTCTTGTACAGCCAGTTCACCTTCGGATTGGTGAACAGCCTGGCGTAGCCGAGCGGAATGTGAATCCAGATATTGCTGTCCTTCGGTCCTGCTTCCAGCAGCAGCACGCTGTGGCGGCCCGAGGCGCTCAGGCGATTGGCCAGGACGCAACCGGCGGAGCCCGCGCCGACGACGACGTAGTCGAAAGTCTGGCTGTCGGCTTTCATGACGTTACGCTCGGCCGTCGCAGTGCTTCGTCTTTTCGGCGCGTCACGGATTTCCCGTCGGCAGATCGGGCTTGGGCTTTGGCAGCGGCGGCGCCTCCGCCTTGCGCACTTTGCGTTTGACCGGTCGCTGCGGCGAGCGCAGCCCGTCCGGGATGTCGCCACTGTTGACGTAGCGCGGCGTCATGTTCGGGTTCTGGACGATGGGGCCTGAGGGAACGGTGAGAAATCCGCCGTAATTACTGGGCTTGCCATCGTTGACACTGGCATCCGCCCCGCCATTTCCGGTGACCGGCGAAGGCGCGCGGCCCCAGGAATTCTGCGAGTCGGCCCAAGGATTTTTCGCATTGCCCCAGGCATTTTTTGAATTCGCCCAAGGGTTTTTCGAATTAGCCCAAGGGTTCTTCGCATTGCCCCAGGCGTTTTGTGAATTGCCCCAGCGATTTTGCGCGGCGGCCTGCGCGGCGCAAAGGCTCAGCGCCATCGCCGCGGCAAAGCCGAGCGCGACGGCGCGGCGCGCTTTGGTTACCGCGCGCGCGCAGGGGTCGCGAGACGATTTCATCGCGGCTGGCCGCGCATTCAATTGATTCATGAGCCCCGAGGGGTGCGATCGATCACGAACGGCGATTCGGGCTCAATTGTATTGAATGAAACACTGCCCGCCAACGGCTTTAAGCTCGTTGCATTGCCGGTCCGCCTCAGTGGCATCGACCGGGCCGATCTGCGCGCGGTAGTAAATACCTTTGTCGCCGAGATCGGCGCGCCGGATGACTGGTTGCCGGTCGCCCAGGATCGCCGGAAATCTGCCGCGCAGCGAATTAAACGCGGCCTTGGCCTCAGCTTCGCTGCGTTGCGATGTCAGTTGCAGATAGACCGCCTGTCCCTTGCGCGCTGGCGCGGCTGGCCTGGCAACGGTGGCAGGCGATGGCGCATTGGCCTGGCGAGCAGTCGGGACGAAAGCCGGCTTATAATCGGCGTTGTAATTCACCGGAACGAACCGCCCGGTCGGCAGCGACGCGGCATCGGCGTTGGCGGACGCAGCCGGATTGGCGTTGCGGGCGACCGGCACGGGCGCGGCCGCCGGCGCAGGTTCGGCGGCAGGCGCGGGCGCAGCGGCAACCGCTGGCTCATCAGCGCGTGAGGCCGAGACCGAGAGTTGGTCGATCATCCAGTAGCCGTCGATGGGAAGGTAGTCGACGGTGAAGTTGATGCGCAACGGCCGCGACGGGAAGATGCCCTTGAGCATCAGTGCGCCGGCGGATGTCAGCTTCGGCGCCTCTGTGAATTCCGGCGCCAGCACCAGGGCCGGCGACAAATCGAGATTTTGCTTGCGCAGGTCGGCGAAGGCCTTGCCGAGCTGCTCGGCACTCAGGCGGGTTTGCAGCGCCGGCGTGGTCATGCCGCGCAGCACGGAATAATTCTCGGTGAAGTTGGCTTGATTGAGCGCGGTCAGGGCGGCCCGCACCATCATCACCTGCACTTCAGGCGCCGGCATGTTGACCGGACCGGACTGAATGCCGTGCGGCCGCCGCACGATGATGTTGCGCACGACCGGCTTCGGTGTCTCGATTTTGGGGACGTTGACGGCGGGCACCGCGGGAAGCGCGATCGACAGATCTGTCGGCGGCGGCGAGAGTTCGGCGTTTTTGCGCGCCCATTGCGCTTGCGCGGAAACAGAACCGGCCACGATGACGATGGCCGCTGCCGAACAGACCCCGAAAATAATACGCTTCATGACGCGCCTCGCACACCGTGTCGGAGCGGCAGAGCCGGGAGCCGGACCATGATGGGCCGGCTCCCGGGAGTTTGTGAATTGCGCGTCGATCTTACTTCACGCTGCGGAACGAGGCGAAGGAGCCGGCGCCCATAGCCGAAACCGCCGCGCTGCCGCCTGCGCCAATACCGCTGGTGGAGGCGAGCGAGATCGTGCCGGCGTTGGTCACGGCGCTGGACGCGGAGTTCGTCGTGGTCTGCGTAATGTTGCCGACCACCGGAATGCCGCCGGCGGCCGTATCGCTGATGCTGCTGACCGAGAACGACGAAGCCGCGCCGGTCGCACCGATATTGGCGGAGGCGCCGACGCCGGTGAGGGCGCCAGCGACGATGCTGCCGGAGTTGCCGACCGCGCCGGTGCTGGTCGTGGTCTGGTTGGTGACACCGACCGTATTGACCGCCGCATTGCTGGCGATGCTCGCCACCGAGACCGACCCCATGGCGCCGGTCGCGCTGATGGAGACACCGGCGCCGTTGCCGGAGATATTGCCAGTAGTCACGGTGCCGCCGATGTTGCTCACGCCAGTTGCGTTGTTGTTGATCGACGATTGCGTCACGGTGCCGAGCGTCGTCGTGCCGATGCCGGCGCTGTTGAGGGCGGCAACCGAGACGGTCGCGTTCGAACCGGTGGCGCCGACCGAAGCCGACGAGCCGGCCCCGGAGAGGGCGCCGACGGTCAGGCCGGTCGAGGTATTGCCGACGCTGCCGGTGTTCGATGTCGCCTGGCCGATATTGCCGACCGTGCTCGCGCCGAAAGAGGTTGCGTCGATAGCCGTCCGCGAGACAGACGCCGTGGCGCCGGTCGCGCTGATCGACGCCGACGCGCCGGTGCCCGCCAGGACCTGGGTGCCTGCGCCGATCGTACCGGTATTGAGGATGTTTCCGGCGTTACTGATTGCACCGACACCAACGGTTCCTTGCGTCACGGCGCCGAAAGTCTGCCCGGTAAAGGCGGTATTCGTTGCGCCGCCAATGCCGGCGACCGAGAGCGACGCGGCCGCGCCGGTCGCACCGATGGACGCTGATGCGCCGGCCCCGGCGGTACCGGCACCGATTGTCAGCGTGCCGGAGTTGGTCACCAGGCCCGCGGCGCCGACGCCAGTATTGCTCGCGGCCTGTTGCACAGTGCCGAAGCCGAGGGTCGGTGAGTTGAAGGCCTGATTGATGCCGGTCACCGAAGTCGACGAGACAGCGCCGCTGGCGCCGATCGCCGCCGAGGATCCGATGGCGAGGTTGCCGATGCCGGTGTTGACCGTGCTGGCCGAGCCGGTGACGGTCGAAGCATTGGTCGCGGTCTGATTGATCGCTGTCTGCGCGAACGCACCCGGCGCGCCGGTTATGATGGCGGCCGCGGCGACGCCCGCCATGAGAGAGAGAGATTTCCTTGTCATCGTCATTCCCCTGTTGTCGTATAATTTTTCAAATTTCACCAGGATCGGATCACTTCACAGCGCGGAACGAGGCAAACGAGCCTGCGCCCATTGCCGAGATCGCGGCGCTGCCGCCTGCACCGATGCCGCTGGTCGTTGCGAGTGTGATCGTGCCGGAGTTGGTCACGTTGCTGCCAACCACGTTCGTTGTGGTCTGCGTGATGTTGCCGACCACGGGAATGCCGCCGACGGTCGTATCGCTGATGCTGCTGACCGAGTAGGACGAGGCCGCACCGGTGGCGCCGATATTGGCCGAGGCGCCGACGCCGGTAAGCGCGCCGGCGGTGATGACGCCCGAATTGCCGACCGCCCCGGTGTTGCTCGTTGTCTGGCCAGTGGCGCCGACGGTATTGACCGCCGCGTTGCTGGAGTTGCTTGACAGCGACACCGAGCCCATGGCGCCGGTCGCGCTGATGGAGACGCCGGCGCCCTTGCCGGAAATGTCGCCGGTCGTGATGGTGCCGCCAGTATTGAGGACACCCGTCGCGTTATTGTTGGTCGACGTTTGCGTAATGGTGCCCATGCTGGTGCCGGCGCCGAGCGTGCTGCCGAGCGAGGCAACGTTGACGGAGGCGACCGAACCGGTCGCGCCCACCGAAGCCGATGCGCCATTGCCCAAGAGCGCGCCAACGGCAAGTCCGGCGGCGCCGCTTGATGTATTGGAAGTCGATCCGGTATTCGATGACGTCTGATTGACGTTGCCGATCGTCGTCGCGCCAACAGTCGTGCTATTGAGCGCGGCGACGGAAAGGCTCGCCGACGAACCGGTCGAGCCGACCGATGCGGAGGCGCCAAGGCCCGACAGAGCGCCGGTCGTGAACAGCGCCGACGTGTTGGTCGTCGATGCGCCGGTGTTTATTGCCGACTGGGTCACGGCGGCGGCGCCAACGGTTCCGAGCGCGGTCGAGCCGACGCCGGCGCTCCGCTCCGACGGCGATCCCATCTGCTGGGAACTGGACTGCGGGACCCTGTATGGCGTCGCCGACGGGCGACCGATCATCACCGTGTCGATCAACGAAGATACCGGCGAATATACAGTCGAGCTCACAGGGCCGATCGATCATCCCAACCGCTGGGCCGAGGACGTCAAGAATCTGCGCATCCCGGTCAACGTTTCCGACGGCGAACTGGAAACCTGCACGACTCTGACCGTCAAGATTGAGGACGACAGCCCGCGCGCTGCGGATGTCAATGTGAACGCGGTTGCCGGGGCCGTGACGCTGGCTTCGGTCAACATTGTTATTGTCCTCGATGTTTCCGGCAGCATGGGCATCGCCGATTCGGGCGAGATTTCACGCCTCGATCTTGCGAAGAGCGCACTGGACAACCTGCTCCATACACAAAATGCGGTTGTCAATCAGGTGATGGTTGTGACGTTTTCCAGCGGGGCCGACGTCTATCCGGGCACGGGCAACCACTGGACCGACGCGACGAGCGCAAGCGTTTTCATCCGAGGTTTAGAACCTAACGGTGGGACTAATTATACCGACGCCGTCAGCACCGTTATGAACAGCTGGGGCAGCGGGGAGACTGGACCAACCCAGGCCGATAAAACGCTGGTCTATTTCATTTCCGACGGCGAACCGACTGACGGCCAGGCATTGGACGATCCGAACGCCGTCACGACGGCGACCTGGGAATCGTTCCTCGCCGGCGAGCATGTCAGCGTCGCTTACGCGATCGGGGTCAGCCCAAACATTGACGATACTAATTTGCGGCCGATTTCCTGGACTTTGGCAGACCCCGAACTCTCGCCGATCAATCTTACCGATGCCAATGGTCTCGACGCCACTTTGCAGGGCACGGTTCCAGACGCGCCGACGCACAATATCTTTACTGACACCGAATCCACCGTCGGTTTCGGCGGCGATGGCGGTCGCATCTATTCGGTCTCGGTCGATGGATACGATTACATTTGGGACGGCTATAGCTGGATCACAAAGATCGGCCCCAATACGGATGAGCAAATTCCAGGATCGTCGATCAACGTCACCACCGCGCTCGGCGGCACGTTCAAATTCGCATTTGCCGATGGCGGCGATGGCGCCGATTACCACGCCGGCGACTGGACCTATACGCCGCCAGCCTCACTCGTCGCGCCGGCCGACGAGGTCTTCCACTATATCCTCACCGACAATGACGGCGACAAAGCCGGCGCCGATATCACGGTTTCGGTGACCGCGAACAATTATTTGCCCACGGTCGATCTCGACTCGACGCAAGAAGGCACCGGGTATGTATCCACCGTGACGAACGACGATAGGCCGCTCACGGTTTTCAGCGATCATGTCGTGGTTTCGGATTTCGACAGCGCCTTATTGCAGTCGGCTTCGATTCGCCTGGACTATCTCGGCGGCGTACCCGGTAATTACATCGAATCCGCCAGTTGGACCGAACGGTTCTCAATAGACGAAAGTGCGCTGCCGGGCCTTACCACACAGCCAGGGGATATCGTCACTCACACCCTCAACACCTTCGGCGGTTTGCAATGGCAAGTGACCAGCGGCGCCTCGGGCCTATTCCTAAACATTACCGGCGAGGCCAATGCCGCGACTTATGCCGAACTTTTAAACGCCGTTCGGTTTTCCAGCCACTCCACCAACCTCGCCGATCGCGAAATCAGCGTGACGGTGAGTGACGGAACCAACGATAGCACCGTCGCCAACGCGATCGTTCACCTCGAAACGCCCGCCGACCAACGCCCACCCGGCGAACTGGTCGTCAATGGCGGTTTCGAGATGAATCTTCTCGACGGCACCGGGGCCAAGAAGTTTTCTGGCTGGACGTTGGCGAATGCGACGGGCAACGAGAGCGGCTCGGATGGCCCCCAACACAGCGGCGACTATGACGCGGCGCTCCATTCGAACGATCCGGAGCCGGTGACACTCAGCCAGATTATTTCAACGACCGAGGATACGCATTACACGTTGAGTTTCTGGCTCAGGAACGTCGATTTTGCCAACGACTTTGGTCAACCCGATAATTCCTTCTCGGCCACCTGGAATGGTTTGGAGGTTTTGTCGCTGACCGACGCCCGTTCCTCGAACGTGTTTACCCATTACGTGTTTGAAGTTGTCGGGACCGCCGATGATTCCGTCCTGCAATTCGCTGGCTATAATCCCACTGATTACTGGCGTATCGACGACGTCTCCTTGCGCGAAGGCGCGCCGGCGAACCAAGCGCCGGTGTTCGATGCAAGTGGAATTGCTGCGAGTTTCGGGCCATTCTCCGTCACCGCCTCAGGCGTCACTCTGTCCGATGCCGATGCCGGCAACGACATGCTGACTGGTTCGGTAACCGCCGAGTACGGCTTCGTGGGGCTGGCGGGCGGCAACGTCATCAATGTAACTGGTTCCGGCACTGGCGCCCTGTCGGGGCACGGCACGCTCGCGGATATCAACGACGCGCTCGCCGATGGAATCGTCTATACGCCGAATTTGGGATCACCAACCGAGAAGGTCACTTTGGCTGTCGATGACGGCCATGGCGGGACCAATTCTCTCACCTTCGTTTTCGCGGTCACGCAAACCGAAGGCTTGCTGGAAGGCGGTTCCGGCAAGGACGTCATCGTGGCGAGCGCCGGGAACGACACGCTCACCGGCCACGAAGGCGCCGACACATTTGTATTCGGACCTTATGCCGGCGCCGCGAACGACGATGTCGTCACTGATTTTTCCGGACGCGGCGACGGCGATATAGTGATGTTGAGCGGCTTTAATGTTGCCAACTTCGATGATCTCCTGTTGGAAGATGTAACCCACGAAAGCGGCGCGCACGATACCGTCGTCCACGCGGATCAGAACGCCATCACCTTGCAAAACGTGAATGTTTCAACCCTGTCGGCTGCCGACTTCATCTTCCACCCTGTAAATCCGCCGCCGGTTTTCGAAACGTAAGGAATCGCGGGTGCCAAATCGGTACCAGCGGATATTACGTTCGCATTAGCATGAGGAGTTGACCGAATCTTCCGACTAGCGACAAATCGCGGCCCGATAGAAAACTGTATCGCACGAGACAGTTTACAACGACGATGCAAGCGGCCGCACCGCGATTGAAGCTTGGTCGTTGCTGGATGCAATTAGATGCCGCGCAATCAAACCCACCAATCTAAGCCTCGTTCCGAACTCTCGGCCGCGCTTGCCGCCTGCCGTGGCGCCTTTGTCGGCACCGCGCTGCTCAGCGGCATGAGCAACATCCTGATGCTCTCCGGCGCCATGTTCATGCTGGAAGTGTACGACCGCGTGCTGCCAAGCCGGTCGACGCCGACGCTTGTCGGCCTCACCATTCTGGTCGCCGGCCTGTTCGCGGCCTTGGGCCTGATCGACGCCATACGCGGCCGCATCCTGGGCCGCATTGGTGGCTCGTTGGACGAGGCGCTCAGCGGCCGGGTCTATGACACCATGGTCCGGCTGCCGTTGCGGGCGGGAGACCGGGGCGACGGCAACCAGCCATTGCGCGATCTCGACAGCATCCGCTCCTATCTCTCGGGCTTAGGCCCCGTCGCGCTGTTCGATCTTCCGTGGATTCCGCTTTATCTGGCGATCTGCTTCATCTTTCATCCGCTGATCGGCCTGACGGCGTTCGGCGGCGCGGTCGTCCTGATCGCGCTGACCTTGCTGACGGAGTCACTGACCAAGGCGCCGTCAAAGGCCGCCATGGAATCCGCCGTTGCGCGCAACAGCCTGGCCGAGGCCAGCCGGCGCAACGCCGAGGCGCTCATCGCCATGGGCATGTTCGGCCGCATGGCGGAGCGCTGGGGCAAGGCCAACCGTGACTATATGAGCAGCCAGCAGCGCACCAGCGATGTCGGCGGCGGGCTCAGCGCCATCTCCAAGGTGCTGCGCATGATGCTGCAATCCGGCGTGCTCGCGGTCGGCGCCTATCTCGTCATCAATCAACAGGCCACCGCCGGCATTATCATCGCCGGGTCGATCCTCAGCGCCCGCGCGCTGGCGCCGGTCGATCTGGCGATTGCGCATTGGAAGGGCTTCGTCGCCGCCCGGCAAAGCTGGCAGCGCCTGAGCAAATTGCTGGAGGCGATGCCGGCGCAGGCGCCGCCGATGGCCTTGCATCCGCCGTCGCATCGGCTGACGGTCGAGAGCGTCAGCGCGGCGCCGCCCGGCGTCAACAAGGTCATGCTGCACGATGTCGCTTTCAAGCTGGAAGCGGGGCAGGGCCTCGGCATTATCGGCCCGAGCGGCTCCGGCAAGTCGTCGCTGGTCCGCCTGCTCGTCGGCGTCTGGCAGCCGCTGCGCGGCAAGGTCCGGCTCGACGGTGCGGCGCTCGATCAATGGTCGCCGGACGTGCTCGGCCGCCACATCGGCTATCTACCGCAGGATGTCGAACTGCTCACCGGCACGGTGGCGCAGAATATCGCGCGCTTCGAATCCGAACCCGACCACGATGCGGTGATCGCCGCCGCCAGGGCCGTCGACGTTCATGACATGATCGTCGGCCTGCCGCGCGGCTACGATACGCCGGTCGGCGAATATGGCACGTCCTTGTCGGCCGGGCAGGCGCAGCGGGTCGCGTTGGCGCGCGCGGTCTATCGCGATCCGTTCCTCGTCGTGCTTGATGAGCCGAATTCGCATCTCGACGCCGATGGCGACGCCGCCTTGACGCGCGCCATCCTCGGCGTGCGCGAACGGCGGGGCATTGTCATTGTGGTGGCGCATCGTCCGAGCGCCATTGCCGGCGTCGACCAGATTCTGGTGATGAAGGACGGGCGGACTCAGGCCTTCGGGCCGAAGGAGGAAGTCCTGAACAAGGTGCTGCAACGGCCGGCGGTGCCGCAGCCGTTGAAGATCGTGCCGGAAAGCGGGAGCGGTGGCACATGATCGCTCGTGCGCAAAAATTTGCCGCTGACAGCTGGCAATCCGCCAAAGGTGGCATCGCCGCGCGGCCGACCGGATCGCGCGCGTCGATCCGCCGGCATCTTCTCGCCAGCGTCGCCATTCTGCTGCTGCTTTGCGGCGGAGTCGGCGGCTGGGCGGCGACGGTTCAGATTTCCGGCGCTTTGATCGCGCAAGGCTCGATCGTCGTTGATCAAAATGTGCAAAAGGTGCAGCATCCGACCGGCGGCATCGTCGGCGAACTGCGCGTGCGCGATGGCGATCACGTCAAGGCGGGCGACATTCTGGTGCGGCTCGACGAAACCGTCATGCGCGCCAATCTCGCCATCATCACCAAGGGCCTCAACGAACTGACCGCCCGCAAGGCGCGTCTCGAAGCCGAGCGCGATGGCGCCGACGAGATCGCGTTTCCGCCCGCGCTTCTGGAGCGGACCGGCGATCCGGACGCCGTTTCGGCGGTGCGCAGCGAGCGAAAATTGTTCGAGCTGCGGCGCACCGAACGTTCCGGCCAGAAGGCGCAATTGCAGCAACGCATGGCGCAGTCGAACGAGGAAATCGCCGGCATCGAGGCGCAGCAAGCCGCCAAGAGCCAGGAACTCGTCCTGATCGACCGTGAACTGACCGGCGTGCGCGATCTCTATGCCAAGAACCTGGTGCAATTGACGAGGCTGACACAGCTCGAGCGGGAAGCGGCGCGGCTGGGCGGCGAGCGGGCGCAACTGGTCGCGTCGGCGGCGCAGGCCAAGGGCAGGATCGCCGAGATCAATCTGCAGATCATCCAGATCGACCAGAATCTCAGCAGCGAAGTCGCCAAGGAAATGCGCGACATTGACGGCAAGATCGGCGAATTCGTCGAGCGCAAGGTGACGGCCGAGGATCAGCTTCGCCGTACCGACATTCGCGCGCCGCGGACCGGCGCCATCTTCCAGTCGACGGTACACACCATCGGCGGCGTCATCACCGCCGGCGACCCGATCATGTTGATCGTGCCCGACGCCGACAAATTGCAGGTCGAGGCAAAGGTCAATCCGCAGGACATCGATCAGTTGCAGATCGGCCAGCTCGCGGTGCTGCGCTTTTCCGCCTTCAATAGCCGCACGACGCCGGAGATCGACGGCAAGGTGACGCGCGTATCGGCCGATACCTCGACCGACCAGCGCACCGGTCAGTCGTATTATACGATCCGCATCGCCCTGCCGCCGGAGAACGTCGCTCTGCTCGGCGATGTGCGATTGTTGCCGGGAATGCCGGTGGAAGCTTTCGTGCAGACCGGCGATCGCACGGTCATCTCCTATCTGATGAAGCCGCTACGCGATCAGTTCATGCGGGCGTTTCGTGAAAGGTGACCATCCGTCATGAACACGTTCCGGACCGCGCGCCATCATGAACAGAATTAAGCGCTTCGCGAAGAGTTTCGGCCTTGGCCGGCTGGTCTGCCTGTTCTTGCTTGCCGCGCTGGTGGGCTTGCGCATCGGCAACCCGGCGCCGCTCGAATCGATGCGCGTTCGCACTTTCGATTTCTATCAGGCGATGAAGCCGCGCCAGGCGACCGTGCAGCCGGCCGTCATTGTCGATATCGATGAGGCCAGCCTGAAGGCCTATGGCCAATGGCCATGGCCGCGCACGCTGCTGGCTGATCTGGTGACCAAGCTGACCAGGCTCGGAAGCGCGACGATCGCATTCGACATCATCTTCGCCGAACCGGACCGGATGTCACCCGCGGTGGCGGCGGACAGCTTCCGCAATCTGGACGCCGACACGCGCGCCCAGCTCATGAAGCTGCCGAGCAACGATGACGTTCTCGCCGACGCCATGCGCCGCACGCGGGTGGTGATCGGCGAGTCCGGTTTCCATCTGCCGTCACCGCCGTCCGCGACGCGGCCGCCGGGCGTGGGCTTTGCCATGATGGGGCCCGATCCGCGCCGCTTTCTCATCACCTTTCCCGGCGTGATCAACAACGTTGCGCCGCTCGAACAGGCCGCCGCCGGACGCGGCATGGTGACCATCCAGTCCGAGCCGGACGGCATCGTCCGCCGGGTGCCGATGGTGATGATGGCGCAGGATGCGTTGGTGCCGGCCATCAGCCTGGAAATGCTGCGGGTGGCCACCGGCGCCGGCGCGATCCGGATCAAGACCAACGCGGCCGGCGTCAACAGTGTCGCCATTCCAGGGCTTGAATTGCCGACCGACCGCAACGCCCAGCTCTGGGTTCACTACGCGCGTTACGACCAGAACCGTTACGTGTCGGCCAAGGATGTTCTGGAAGATCGCGTTGCACCGGGGCGCATCGGCCGCAAGCTGGTGCTGATCGGCACGTCGTCGGTCGGACTGCGCGACATCAAGGCGACGCCGATCGATCCGGCGATGTCGGGCGTCGAGGTGCATGCGCAGGTGCTCGAAAACGTCCTGACCAAATCGATGCTGGTCTATCCGAATTATGCGATCGGCGCGGAGCTTGCCGCCACGGTGTTGCTCGGGCTGACAATCATCGCCGTCGGGCCGATCCTCGGCGCGTCGATGATGCTGGGCCTGGGCGCTCTGGTGACCGCAGGATTAGCGGCCGGCTCGTGGTATTTCTACACCCAGCATCTTGTTTTGCTCGACGCCACATTTCCGTTTATGGCGACTTTTCTGATCTATCTGACGCTGATTTTCATCAACTATTTTCGCGAACAATTGCAGCGCAAACGCATCCGGTCCGCCTTCGGTCAATATCTGTCGCCGTCGCTGGTCGACAAACTGGCGCATAGTCACGAGACGTTGGTGCTCGGCGGCGAAGACCGCAACATGACTATCATGTTCAGCGACGTGCGCGGATTCACGTCGATTTCCGAACTCTACAAGGACGACCCGCAGGGCCTGACGGCCTTGATGAATAATTTTCTCACGCCGATGACCAATGCCATCGTCGAAAAAAACGGCACCATCGACAAATATATCGGCGACGCCATCATGGCTTTCTGGAGCGCGCCGCTGCACGATCCCGTCCATGAGCTCAATGCCTGCGCCGCCGCGCTGGAAATGTTGGCGCGGGTCGATCTGCTCAATGAGCAACGGAAAAAAGAAGCCGTGTCGGCCGGTCAGCGCTTTATTCCCTTCAAGATTGGGGTCGGCCTCAATAGCGGGCGCTGCGTCGTCGGCAATATGGGCTCCAACCTGCGTTTCAATTATTCGGTGCTGGGCGACTGCGTCAATCTGGCGTCGCGGCTGGAGGGACAAACCAAATCCTATGACGTCCCGATCATCATCGGTTCGAAGACGGCGCAGGCGGCGCGCGGAAAATTCGCGCTGCTGGAACTCGATTACATCACGGTGAAGGGAAAAACCGAACCGGAAACGATCTATACGATCCTTGGCCGCGAGGACGTCGCACAGAGCGAAAGTTTTCAGCGCATGGAAGGGCTGTTCAACGAGATGCTTGCTCTATACCGGCGTCAGGATTTCGCCGGTGCCGGCGAGGCCATCGTCCGTTGCCGCGCCGCCGGCGAGGGTTTCGCGCTCAATCGGCTGTTCGATATCTATTCCGTGCGCATCGGCAGCTTTCAAAAGGATGCGCCGCCGAGCGACTGGAACGGGGTCTTCGCGCTGGACAGCAAATAAAGCCCGCTAGCGTGCTGACGGTCCCTATACGCCGAGATAGGCGCCGCCATTGATATGGATGGTCTGGCCGGTCACGTAGCGCGCCCCGGGCCCGCACAGAAAGCAGACCATGGCGGCGACGTCGTCGGGCTTGCCGCGCTCGCCGGTGATGGTGCCATGGGTGAGATGATGCGCCGGTTTCAGGGACGTTCCCGGCCTGGCGGTGTCGATGGCGCCCGGCACGACGCAATTGGCGGTGATGTGGTGCGGGGCAAGATCATGCGCGAGCCCGCGCGTGAATCCGACCAGGCCGGCCTTGGCGGTCATGACATGCGCGCGGCCGGCGGAGCCGATATGGGCGCTCATGCCGCCGATGTTGACGATGGTGCCGCCGCCGGCCTTTTTCATCGCCGGGACGCAGGCGGCCACACAGTGAAAGGCTGAATCGAGGGTCGTGCTCATCACTTCGCGCCAGTCGGCATAGGTCATCTGATCGACGGGTTTTTCGCGGCGCAGCGCGGCGTTGTTCACGAGAATATCGATACGCCCGAAGTGCGTCAGCGCCGTGTCCACGATCGCGGCGACCGCGGCCGGATTGGCAACGTCGCCGAGCGCGGCGATGGCCTTGCCACCTTCGGCTTCGATCGTGTGGACGGCCTCGTCGGCTTCGGTCTTGTTCGAGCGGGCATTGATGACCACCGATGCGCCAGCCTGTGCGAGTTTAAGCGCGATGGCGCGGCCGATATTGCGGCCGGCGCCGGTGACGATGGCGACCTTGCCCAGGAGCTCTTTCGGATCAGACATAGGAATTGCTTAGCCTCGCAAGGGCGCAAGATCGATCTTGCCCTGATACAGTGTCGACAGAAGTTTGAGCGCCGCGTTGCTGCGCGCAGCATCCCAGCCGCCGTGGCGGGCATTGAGGGTAAATTTTTCCAGGATGTCGGCGCGCGTCAGCGGCTCATCGGCGCCGCCTCGGAAATGCGGCTGCCTGTCTTCGATCACGGTGCCGTCGTTGAGGACGCAGCGGATGTGGCCGGTAAAGGCCTTCGGATAAAGATTGTCCGGGTCGATCACGTAACGGACCTTGGCGGCCAGCGCCAGCACGTCCGGATCGCGCACCGCCTCGGGCGTGAAATCGCCTAAGCCCACGCCGCCCTTCACAAAGCCGGTGGCGAGAATATACGGCGTGGCGAATTTCGCCGCATAGCCGTTTGGCGGAAGCTGCTTGGCGGCGAGCGGCTCCCACAGGCGATGCACGGTGCCTTCGGCGACCTCGCAAACCAGTTCCTTGATCTCAGTGGCCTTGATACCGCGCCCCGCCAGCCTTCTGGCGCAGTCGATGTAGGGATGCGCCATGGTGCCGCACGGATAGGGCTTGAAGGCAAGCGTCTCGGTTACCCAGCGCGTGCCGAAATCGCCGGTGAGCGCATCGTAGTCGCCCTTGGTCGTATGGGCAAAGCCATGAAACAGACCATGCACGCCCTCAAACACCGTTCGCGGTCCGAAATAGCCGCCGCGCGCCAGCAGCGCGGCTCGGATGCCGGATTGCGCCGCCCAACCGGGATGCAGTCTTTTGGTCCAGGCGCCGTCGGTCAGGTATTCGATTATGCCGCCGGCGAAACTGCCGGCAATGCCGAGCGCATCGACGGTCTGCTTGGCGTTGAGGCCGAGCGCGGCGCTGACGCCGGCGGCCGCTCCCATGACGCCGAAGATGGCGGTCGGGTGGAAGCCGGCCTTATGCACCGCCTTCGGCACCACAGTGGATAGACGGCACATGGTCTCGGTGCCGACCGCGATGCCGAGCAGGGCCGAAGCGCCGTCGCGGCCGTGCCGCTCGCTCGCCGCCAGCACCGCCGGCACGATCACCGCGCCGGCATGGACCGGCCCGCCTTCAAACGTATCGTCGAAATCCTCGCCATGCGCGGCGGTGCCATTGATGAAGGCGGCGCTGGCGCTGCTCAGCGTGCGCGTGTGTCCGATCGCGGTGCAGGGCCCGTCGTCGTCGCAGCCGGCCAAGGCACTTGCAATATAGTCTTCGTTGCGTGCGGTTAAACAGAGGCCGACCACGTCGATCAGCAGGTCTTCACATTTTCGCACGACCAACGGTGGTAGTGTGTCGGTGCGCAGCGCGACGGTACGCGCGGCCAATTGCTCGGCGACGGAAGGCGATGCAGGCGTGTCAGCCATGAGCCCTGCTACTTTAAGTGCGGAACCGCACATTGCCGAAGCCAGGGATGCGGTTGACCGCGATCACCACGGCGAAAGTAATGATCAGCATGCCGATACCGATCACCGAAATGGCGCCGAGGTCGCCGCTTTCATTCAGATCGTAAATCAGCACCGAGATCACTTTGGTCTCGGAGGTAAACAGAATGATCGCCGCCGACAATTCGCGCATGACGCCGACAAAGACAAAGCACCACGTCGCGATGACGCCGGTGCGCAGCAGCGGCGCGGTGATCTGGCGCAGCGAACGCAGCCGCGTCGCGCCGAGAATCCGGCTGGCGTCTTCCAGTTCAGGATGGATGGAGCGGATCGCCGCGCGCAGTTGCTGATAGGCCGATGGCAGCGCAATGGTGACGAAGGCGATCAATAGAATCCACAGCGTGCCGTACAGCACGAAAGGCGGGCGCGTATAACTGAGAAACAGGCCGACGCCGAGCACGATGCCGGGGATGGCGATCGGCGCGGTGGCGAGAAAGCCAAGCAGGCGGTGGCCGGGGACCGCCTGGCGGGCGGCGACGTAGGCAATCACCAGCGCGATCGCGGTGCCGACGGTCGCGGTCGCGGTGCCGAGGATGACGGTGTTTTTCAGGGCCAGGGAAGCCGCCGACAATTCGAAAAGCACGAAGTAGATATTGTGCATGGTGGCGTTCTTGAAGGTGACGAAGGTCGTCGCCACCGGCGAAAAGGTCGCGTTCAAAAGCGCCGCATAGGGGAGGAACACCGGCAACATCAGCACCAGAAGGCACAGGATCGCAGCCGGCCAGCGCCAGCGGTGCAGCGGGATCAGCCGCGGCGCGCCGTATTTTCCGCCGACGATCGAAAAACCGCGGCGGCCGAGGATCATGTGTTCGGCACGCAGCAGAAAGATCGTGAGGATCAACAGCGGCAGCGACGCGGCGGCCGCCAATTCCGGCTTTGGCGGAAACTGGAACAGGCTCCAGATCTTGGTGGTCATGGTGTGGAAGCCGGCCGGCAGCGCCAGGATCGCCGGCGAGCCGAACAAGGTCATCGCCTGCAGGAAGGCGACCAAAGCGCCGGCGAGCAAGGCCGGCAGCACCAGCGGAATGGTGACGCGGCGCGCGGTGTACCAGCGGCCGCCGCCCAGAATTGAGGATGCATCCTCAAGTTCGCCCGGGGTGCGGTCGAGCGAATTGGCGACCAGGACGAAGACGTAAGGGAAGGTGTAGCAGGAGATGACGAAGACGATGCCTTCGATCGAATAGATATTGAACAAATGCGTGTCCTGTCCGGCGCCGGTGATGGCGCGATAGGTCTTGTTCAAAAGCCCGCTATTCGGCGCGGCCAGCAACTCCCAGGCAATGGCGCCGAGAAACGGCGGGGTGACGAAGGAAGCGGTGACCAGCGCACGGACGACCGAGCTGAAAGGCAGATCGGTGCGCGCCACCAGCCAGCCCATCGGCGCCGCCACCGCGCAGCAGATCGTCGCCGACGAAGTCGCGATGATGAAGGTGGCGATCAGCGGTTCGAGGAAGGTCGATTCGGTAAACAACCGATAGAAATTGGCAAGCGTCAATGCACCCTGGGCATCGGTGAAGCTGTAGAGGATCAGCCAGGACAGGGGCAGTACGATCAGGACGCATAGCACCGCCGCGAAGACATAGAGGACGGGCTTCGATATATCGACGCCGAATTTGCGCGGCGCCGGCGCGGCCGAAAGGGCGGCTGTCGTCATACCTTGAAAATCTCCGCGTAGCGCTGCTTGACGGCGTCGCCCTGCGTCAGGATGCCTTCCGGATCCTCCTTCATCAATTTGATGTCGGCGAGCTTGCGGATACCTGGCTTTTCTATCGTTTCCGGGTGCGGCGAATACTGGCGCGCGAAGTCGACTAGTAATTGCTGGCCTTCGCGCGAGTGCATCCAGCTCTGGAACAGCCGCGCCGCGTTCGGATTGGGCGCGGCCTTGAAAACCGCGCTGGGACTGGTGGCGAGCGGCGTGCCTTCCTCCGGATAGACGATATCGACCGGCCGGCCGGCTTCCTTGTCGCGGACAACAAGATAGCCGGCGCCATCGACCATGACGGCGCGTTCGCCGAGCGCGATGCGTTTTGGCGTGTCGGTCGCCGACTGAACCTGCATGACGTTCTGCGCGGCCAGCTTCACGAAATAGTCCCAGCCCAGATCGCGTTGCATCTGGAAGGTCGAATTCATAATCGTGCCGCTATAGGCCGGATGCGCCTTGACCAGTTTGCCCTTCCATTTCGGGTCGAGCAGGTCCTTGAAGCTCTTCGGCGCGTCCTCCTTTTTCACAAGGTCGGTATTGTAGGCGATCGGCGAAACCAGGATGCGCGTGGTGACGTGCAGGCCATCTGGATCGTAGAAGCGCTTGTCGTAATGTTTCACGACCTCTTCAGGCAGGTAGGGTGCGAGCCAGCCGTTGCGCTTCCAAACGATGCAATGGGCCTGATCGGCGGTGTTGACGACGTCGACGGTGTGGATGTTTGAGCCGTATTCCTGGCCGATGCGGGTAAAAACCCGCTCGGCGCCGGACCGCTCGACGCGCACCGCGATGCCTGGATATTTCGCTTCAAATGTCTTGCCGAGGCGCTCGGCAAATTGCAGGTCCATCGCCGTGTAAAACGAAAGCTTGCCTTCCTTTTTCGCGGCTTCGATCAAAGCCGGCGTCACGGCTTCCGCAGCGGGTGCGGCGACGGCGCGCGCGGCGAGGGTGCCGAGGCCAAATGAACTTATACCGAGGGCCCCGGCGCCTTTGAGGACAGCGCGCTTGCTGAGCGAAGAGGTCATGGGATCAGACCTTGAAGATCTTGCTGTACTTCTGCTTGATCTCGTCGCTCATCGCCTCGACGCCGGCCGGGTCGTCCTTCATCACCTTGATGTCCTTGAACGGAATGCGGCCGGGCTGGTCTTTGGTCTGCGGGTGAACGGAGCGCAGGCCGCCGATGTCGATAATCAGTTGCTGGCACTCCTGGGTGAAACAATAGGCGGTGAAAAGCCTGGCGGCGTTCGGATTGGGCGCGGCCTTGAACACCGCCGTCGGCCCGACGATCAGCGGCGAGCCCTCGGTGGCGTAGACCGGCGCGACCGGGCCGCCCTTTTCGCTGATCTGGAAGATGTTGTACTCGTTGCCGTCGGCCATCACCGCGCGTTCGCCGAGCGCCAAGCGCTTCGGCGGATCGGCCGACGACTGCACCTGCATGATATTCTGCGCCGCCAGTTTCTCGAAATAGCCCCAGCCGAGATCGCGCTGCATCTGGAAAGTCGCGGTCATGATGGTGCCGCTATAGCTGGGATGCGCCTTGACGATCTTGCCCTTCCATTTCGGATCGAGCAGGTCGGCGAAGCTTTTCGGCGCGTCTTCCTTTTTCACCAGGTCGGTGTTGTAGGCGATGATCGACACCCAGACGCGGAAGCTGGCGAATTGCCCGTCCACGTCCTTGTGTTCGGTCGGATAGAATTTGGCGACGTCCTCCGGGACGAAGGCTTCGAGCATGTTCTGCTTCTTCCATACGATCGCATGCGCGGCGTCGGAAGAATTGACCACATCGCAAGCATAAATCTTGCTGCCATACTCCTGGCCGATGCGCTGGAACACGCGCTCGGCGCCGGAACGCTCGACGCGCACCGCCACGCCGGGGTATTTGGCTTCAAATGCCTTGGCCACTTTCTCGGCCAGCGGCAGATCGACCGACGTGTACCAGACGACCTTGCCTTCTTTCTTGGCCGACGCGATCAGCTCCGGCGTGATGGCCGCCGCTGGCGGCGCGGCCGACAGGACTCTGGTGGAAAACGCGGCGCCCAAGGCGAGGGCGCTTGAGCCGATCAGGACGTCGCGGCGTGTCAGCTTCGAGAGTCTCATCGAGGTCTCCTCCCAGGTCGCGGCCTAGTGTTGCCTTTGTTTTTCGCCCCCGCGAAATCGTCTAACCCGTCAGCGCACGGCAACGTTCGGCCGGCAGATGCAGCCACACGGCGCTGCCATGCGGGATATTATCGGCCGGCGCGGTGACAGTGCGCAATTGGGTGCCGTCCTTGAGTTCAACCATATAATCCCGGCTGTCGCCGAGAAAGACCTGGCGCACCACGGTGGCGGGCAAAACATTATCGGCATTTTGCGGCGGCGTGGCGCTCAGCGTAATGCCGTGCGGGCGGATCGACACCGCGGTCGGCGCGCCGGGCACGACGGATTCGCCGCTGCACCGCAGGGCGATGCCGGCGAGTTCGATGCGGCCGCCGTCCAGGCCCTTGCCCTTGACGACATTGCTGGAGCCGATGAAGCGGGCGACAAATTCCGAGCGCGGCCGGTCGTAGATTTCCTCAGGCGACCCGGCCTGTTCGATTTTGCCGCCGTTCATGACGCAGATCACGTCGGCGGTCGTCATCGCTTCCGATTGGTCGTGCGTGACATAGACAGTCGTGTAGCGATAGGTGTCGTGCAGGCGGCGCACCTCGAAGCGCATCTCCTCGCGCAGATTGGCATCGAGGTTGGACAGTGGCTCGTCGAGCAGCAAGGTCTCGGGCTCGACGATCAGCGCGCGGGCGAGCGCTACGCGCTGCTGCTGGCCACCGGACAATTCGCCGGGATAGCGTTCGGCCAAGGCTGCGAGCTTGGTGGTGGCGAGGATGGCGTCGAGCTTCGCGCCGATGACGTCGCGCGGCAATTTGCGGAGCTTGAGGCCGTAAATGATGTTCTCGGCCACGGTCATATGCGGCCAAAGCGCGTAACTCTGGAAAATCATCGACATGTTGCGCCGCTCGGGCGGCACCGTGTTGGCCGGCGACGAAATCAGCCGATCGCCAACGAGAATCTCGCCGGCACTCGGATCGACGAAACCGGCCAGCAGCCGCAGCGTTGTGGTCTTGCCGCAACCGCTCGGTCCGAGCAGACAGACAAGCTTGCCGTGCTCGATGGTGAGCGAGACGTCATCGACCACGGCGAGCGGACCGTATCGCTTTGTCAGATTGCGTAACTTGACCGAAGCCACACCGTCACTCCCCCTGCGCGCTGCCGCGTTTCGCGGTCATTATTGTCGACGTCCGGGTTTCCCGGCTCGTCGACCAGCGATCACAATTCCCGAACTGACCCGGCTTGTCTATGGGTGGTGGACCCCTGCGCCGCCACGAAATCGTGTTCTCCGCGGTCTTGCCAATCCACGAGAGGCGACCGGCCGGATCGCCATTTGACGATGTGAAAACAATGACTTGGGCGGGTCAGCCTCTTGGCGGTTCCATGTGAATTCTTTGGCGGCGAGCCGGTTCAGACGGCGTTGAAAAACCAGGGCACCGATTCTCTCGGCAGCACGCCGAAAGAGTTCGCTGACTTCATCCATGCCGACATCGAAAAATGGATCACGGCGCTGACCGCTGCCGGTTTGCGGAAATAAACGGCGTCAGCGCGAGGCCAAATTTATAATCTATTTCGTCCCATAGGCGCGGTCCCCGGCGTCGCCAAGACCGGGGACAATAAATGCCTGCTCGTTCAATCCGCCGTCGATAGCAGCCGTCCAGATGCGCACATCCGGATGAATGCCGCGCAGCCGCTCGATACCTTCCGGCGCGGCGACCAGGCAGACGACGCGGATGTCGCGCGCGCCATGCTCCTTCAAGCGATCGACGGCCGCGACGGCGGTGTTGGCGGTGGCGAGAACCGGCACAATCACGATGACCAGACGCTCGGCGATATCGGACGGCGCTTTGAAAAAGTATTCGACCGCGGCGAAGGTTTCCGGTTCGCGGTAAAGGCCGATATGCGCGATGCGCGCCGCCGGCACGAGATCGAGCATGCCTTCGGCGAAAGTCAGGCCGGCGCGCAGGATCGGCGCGAAGACGAGCTTCTTGCCGGCGAGCACCGGCGATTGCATGCGTGCCAGCGGCGTCTCGATCTCCACCATTTCCAGCGGCAGATCGCGCGTCACTTCGTAGCAAAGCAACATGCCAATCTCGCTCAGGAGTTCGCGAAACGACTTGGTCGACAGGTTCTTGTCGCGGATCAACGTGAGCTTGTGCTGAACCAAAGGATGGTCGACGACGGTAACGCCTTCCATAAGATTTCTCCTGATCGCTAAAAGACTGTGCCGTCGCTGGTGACGGTAATCGGCGGTGTGCCATCTCGCCGTTTTTCAAGGGCGATGGCGCGGCCGGCCGCCCAGGTGCCGCCTTCGAGAATTTTTGCCAACGGCAATGTGTGCGAGTCCATCTTCAACCGTTCGCGAACGGTCGCGGCGAGGCGGTCGAGCAGCGCGACAGTCAATGTGCGCCATTCAACGACGAGTTCGGAGCCGGCGTCTTGCGCGCGCGCGGCTTGCGATGGATCGCGCAAGACGAGCACGCCGCTGTCGACGAACAATCCGCCGTTGCGGTATTCAGCCAATCCCGTCAGACCGTCGATATCGGTGACTTTCAGCCCTCCCCGTTGCAGTGGCTCGATGAGCGAATAGGCCAGCCACTGCGACAGTTTGTGCAACGGTACGAGTCCGTTCGTCGCGTCGGACGTTTTCATCGCCGGGTGTCGCCAGCAATCGCCGAGCGGGATGCCGCCCAGCGTGATGCGCGACGGCCAGATCGGTCCCAATTCATGCAACAGTTCGGATAAAATTTCCGGCGCGGCGATGCTCTTGCCGTCGTCCGAAGCGGCGAGATGATCGAACAGGCCGCCGGGCCGCGCGCTGTCATTCTGGGCAAAGACGCCTGGGCTCTCGGCAATCAATGCGCCGAGCCGGCGCAGCAGCGCGGCGCGGCCTTCGAGACCGACCAGCGGATTGTCCGCGTTTACACGAAACCCTTGCGCCAACTGGTCGGCGCTGAGATGGGCGAGCACGGACGCATCGACGCGCAAAGGCTGCGCGGCATCGGCTGAAAACGCACCGCGCATGAACATGTCGAGGCTTGCCAGCGCCAGGCCTTCCGACCGGCCGATGCGCTGTCCGCTTTCCTGATCGGTATAGCGCCATTGCGGGCCGGCGCCAGCATCGAGGAAGACGCTGATAATGGCGAGATCGAATTCAGCGCGCGCGCGGGCGGCGGCGTCCTTGAACCCGGCGGCCCTGGCGATCCTTTCAAAACGATCGACGCCACCAACGATGAAATGCCGCCAGCGGGAATGAAATGGAATATCGAGTGACGGATAATTTTGCCGTGTGACGGCAATCACGCGTTCGGCGGCGGCGTCCAACTGCGAAAGATCCACGCGGAAGTTCGGCAGTTTGCCGTCCAAGCCGAGCGTGAGCATATGCTGTGCGCGCGTGCGGACGGCCTCGGCGCTCAGAAGAGAAAAGGCCGCGGCCGTCTCGGGATTCATGAGGAAGGTCCGCTCACAGGTTCTTTCAATATTTGTCGAGGCCGCGCCCGACGGAATCCGACAGGTCTTCCGGCTTGGGCGGCTCCGGCGAATAGTATCCGGCGGCTTTCTTGGCGGCGATTTCGACATGCGCGTCGGCCGGCACAAGCTCATCGGGAATCGGCACGCGCTCGACGATCTCGACGCCCTGGCTGACCAGCGCGTTGTATTTCATGTCGCTCATTGAGACGAAACGGTCGAGGCGCTTGAGGCCGAGCCAGTTGATGACATCGGGCATCAGTTGCTGGAAACGGGCGTCCTGCACACCGGCGACGCACTCGGTGCGCTCAAAATAGGCAGAGGCGGCGTCGCCGCCTTCCTGGCGCTTGCGCGCGTTGTAAACCAGGAACTTGGTGACCTCGCCGAGCGCGCGGCCTTCCTTGCGATTATAGACGATGATGCCGAGGCCGCCTTCCTGCGCGCCGCGCGCGCATTCCTCGATGCCGTGAATGAGGTAAGGCCGGCAGGTGCAGATATCGGAGCCGAACACGTCCGAACCGTTGCATTCGTCGTGCACGCGGCAGGTGATCTTCGTCGCCGGGTCACTCAGCTTGCCGACGTCGCCGAACATATAGACGGTGATGCCGCCGATCGGCGGCAGGAACACCTGCAGATCGGGCCGCGTCACCAGTTCGGGAAACATGCCGGCGGTCTGCTCGAACAACACGCGGCGCAGCGCGTTTTCCGTCGTGTTGAAACGCTCGGCGATGCCGGGCAGATACCAGACTGGGTCGACGGCGATCTTGGTGACGCCGACGCTGCCATTGGCGTGGACGACATCGTTGTCGACCTTGATGCGGCCGGCGCGGATCGCGTCCTGCATTTCATGCAGATCGAGCCGCGCCTTGGTGATGGCGATGCTGGGGCGGATATCGATGCCCTCGGCGATTTCTTCCTTGAAGCTGTCGGCGGCCAAATGGCCCCACGGATCGAGCGAGACGATGCGCTTCGGATCGTTCCATTGCGCGTAAGGTCCGATCGTGGCGGCCGGATAAGTATTGGTGAGATCGGGGCGGCGGATCGGATCGAGCGCGCCGGACGATACCGCCAGCGCGCGATAAAGGGCATAAGAGCCGCCATGCGTGCCGATGACGTTGCGGTCGCCGGGCCGCGATACGGTGCCGATAACCGGTCCGCGTTCGCGTGCCGTTGGCGCGCCCCAGTGTATAGGAAAGCGCAGTTTGCCGCCTGGCGTCGGATGCGAGGTGAGGCGGATATGATCGGGCCGGTTCGATCGCGTCATTGTTTTTAAAACCATAAGCATAAGCCGAAGCAAAAAGGATATGGCCCGCCAGGAAGGACGGGCCAGTACGTTTCAGCGCTTACTCGGTTTTAAAGGCCGGCATTCGTTAAACCGGCCCGCGATGGGCTGGATGAAGCCGTCCCTTAAAAGAAAAGTATAGCCCTTAATTTTCCAAGCGCAAGTCTGTGAGTAAGACCAAGCATGCTCAAGGAAGCATCGCTCGCAGGCGGCGCGTGATGTGTTCGGCAAACACCGCGGTTGCCACCGGCAGATTGCGTTCGCGCAGCTGGCCGAACACGAGCTTGGCGCTTGGCACGTCGCGGTCGTCGATTTCGCGCGCCACCAGTCCCAACCTGTTGCCGTCCTGCAAGGTGCCGATCTTGATCTGAAACGATAGCAGTCCTGCATGGATAGCCAGTCCGCGCAGCATTTCAAAGGAGTTGGATTCGGCGGCGATGTTGAAAGTCAGGCCGGTGCGGGCCGCGACCTGGTCGAGCAGTTGGCGGCCGCCGATCGAACGTTCGGGCAAGGCGACCGGATGCGCGGCGCAATCGCGCAGGCGCAATTTGCGCAGTCTGGCGAGCGGATGGTTCTTCGCCATGACCGCGACCAGCCGCTGCTCGAGCGTCATCAAGGGTTGAAAATTGGCCATGAAAGGCGGACGAAACACCATCACCAGATCGACTTCAAAGGCCGACAATGCCGCCATGGCATACTCATGATCCACCACCTTGACGTCGAATTCGACCTTAGGATGCGTCTTGCGGAATTCGGCGATGGCGCGTGGCAAGAAATCCAGCGCCATAGCTTGGCTGCAGGCGAGCCGCACGGTGCCGCGGCGCAGGCCCTTGAGGTCCTCGATCTGCGATTTCATCCGCTCGGCTTCGCCGCCTTGCTTGCGCAGATAATTGACGAAAACCTCGCCGGCGGCGGTCAGGCGGACGCCGCGCGGCAGGCGTTCGAAGAGCAGCGCGCCCAGCTCTTCCTCGAGGTCGGCGATGCGCCGGTTGACCGCCGAGGCTGTGACATTGAGCTGTTCGGCGGCCTTGCGGATCGAGCGGGCGCGGGCGACCGCGTCGACGTAATCCAAAATCCGGAGATGCTTCATGGGGGCCCGTCGCCAGTTTATGAGTGATGCCTTTTCGGCACCACTCTAGCAAAAAATCAGCGGCAGATGGCAACGGTGCCCCGGGCTAGGATTTTCCGGCACCACACTTGCATGGACCAATTCATGGTCGCGCCGAGACGAGATCCTTCGACAAAGCCGACATACCGCGAGCGGACGGCAGGCCGGGCCGGACGAGCGCGCAAAAGCCTCACAAGCTCAACAGGAGTGCGCCAATGACCATTTCTACCCGTTCCTTGCTGATTGCCGCCGCGGCCGCGATCGGCATTGCCGGTCCGCTCGCCTCGGCTACGCCCGCGGCAGCCCAAACCAAGCTGAAAGTCGTGTTGAACTGGAAATATCAAGGTCCGCAGGGGATGTTCTTCCTCGCCGACGACCGCGGTTACTTCAAAGCAGAAGGTATCGAGGTGCAACTCGACCAGGGCAACGGTTCCGGCGGCGTGCCGGCTTTGGTCGGCAACGGCACTTATGACGTCGGCTTCGGCGACATGAATGCGCTGATCGAAATGGCGGCGAAGAAACCGGAAGACGCGCCGATTGCCGTCTACGTCATGTACAACCAGCCGCCCTTCACCATCGCGGTGAAGGCCGACAGCCCGATCAAGACCGCCAAGGACCTCGAAGGCAAATCGATCGGCGGCCCGGCCAATGACGGCGCGCTCAAGCTGTTCCCGGCCTTCTGCAAGCTCGCCAAGATCGACTGCACCGGCGTCAAGCTTTCCAACATGCAGCCGAACCTGCGCGAGAACATGCTGATGCAGGGCCAGGTCGATGGCGTGTTCGGCTACGTCAACACCATCCGTTTCTCGGCCAAGCTCGCCAAGATCGATGAGGACAAGATCCGCTACATCAAGTACGGCGATTACGGCATGGATCTTTATTCCAACGCCATCATCGTGCCGAAGAAGATGGTCAAGGAAAAGCCGGAACTGGTGAAGGGCTTCCTGCGCGCGCTCAACAAGGGCATGCAGGACTCGATCAAGGATCCGGAAGCCTCGGTCGCCGCGGTCGCCAAGCGCGAGCCGCTGATCAACGGCAAACTTGAGCGTGAGCGTTTCGACACCACCTTCGCCGACGAGATGAACCATCCCGAGATCAAGAAGATCGGCCTCGGCAATCTCGACGAAGCGCGGCTCAAGAAGTCGATCGACATCATGGTCGATGCGCTTTCGCTGCCCCGCTCACCGGCGATCAGCGAAGTGTGGAACGGTTCGTTCCTGCCGCCGGCAGCCGAACTCCCGCACAAGCTTTTCTAGGGCTTTTCGCAAACGCAGCCGTTCCTCTTTTACAAGAGGAACGGCCACCTTCCTGAAGTGTTTCAAGGTGCGGCGATGAATTTGAATCTCGAAGGCAAGGTCGCGATGATCACCGGCCCGGCCAAGGGGATGGGGGCGGCGATCACCACGGCTTTCGCCGCCGAAGGCGCGAAGTTGGCGCTGCTCGGCCGCGATGTTTCGGCGATCGAGCCGGTCGCCGCTGAAGTCAAAAAGATGGGCGCGCAGGCCATTATCGTGCCATGCGACCTGACCGATCCGGCGCAATGCGATGTTGCCGCCGCCAAGACCAGGGAAGCCTTCGGCGACCGCATCGACATTCTGGTCAATGTCGCCGGCGGCTCCGGTCCGGTCGGCAAGACCGGCGTCGAGACGACGCCGGAGGAATTCGACGAGATCGTCACGCTCAACATGAATGGCTGCTTTCATACGATGCGCAGCGTTCTGCCGACCATGATCGCGCAGCGTTACGGCAAGGTGGTTAATGTTGGCGGCACATTCGGCATGCGCGGCCGCGCCGGCCGCATGGCCTATTCGGCATCGAAATGGGGCCTGCGCGGCATCACCAAAAGCTTCGCGCTCGAAGTCGGCCAGTACAACATCAACGTCAACAATGTCGCGCCCGGCATGGTCGACGGCCCGCGCTTCCGCGACAAGGTGTGCGCCGACATGGCCAAGCGCTTCGGCATCACCCTCGAAGAAGCAATGGAGCGCCACGCCGCCGACTACGCACTCAAGCGCGTCACGGAGGATGCCGACGTCGCCTATGCCTGCCTGTTCCTGGCGAGCGATGTTTCTCGGCAACTCACCGGCATCGATTTGCCGGTCGATGGCGGCTGGGCGATGCTGTGAGCGACACCATGTCCGCCGATCTCGTCATTCATAACGGCAGGGTGGTGACGCCGGATGCCGTGCTGGAGGCCAGCATCGCCATCAAGGACGGCAAGGTGCTCGCCGTCGGCGCCTCCGAAGCCATGCCGCCGGCAAAGGAAACGTTCGACGCTACGGGCCTGCATATTCTGCCCGGCGCCATCGACGATCACGTGCATTTCCGCGATCCGGGCTATCCGCACAAGGAAGACTGGGAAAGCGGCACGGCGGCGGCGGCCTTCGGCGGCGTCACCTGTGTGTTCGACATGCCGAATACGATTCCGCCGACGGCTGACGGCAAGATTCTCGCCGCCAAGCACGCCATTGCCGCATCGAAAGCTCATGTCGACTTCGGCCTTTACGGCCTGCTCGGCGATGAGAACCTGGCGACGGTGCCGGAACTGCTCGACGGCGGCATCATCGGCTTCAAGCTGTATATGGGCAACACGTTCGGCAAGATCGCCTCGCCCGATACCGGCGCGACGCTGGAACTGTTCGAGGTGGCGGCGGCGAGCGGCAAGCGCGTGTCGCTGCATGCCGAGAACAACGACATCATGGAGCGGCGGCAGAAGCGGCTGATGGCGGCCGGCATTCACGACCAATTCGCGCATCTGGCGGCGCGGCCGCCAGTGGTCGCGATCGAGGCGGTCAGCCGCGCCGCGATTTTGGCCGAGTGGACCGGCGCGCGCATCCATGTCCTGCATATTTCGAGCGCCGATGAATTGCGCCCGTTGCGTGAAGCCAAGGCGCGCGGTGTCGATATCACCGGCGAGACCTGTCCGCATTATTTGATGCTGTCCACCGAGGACTACACGCGCGTGCCCGGCATCATCGCCGTCAATCCGCCGGTGCGCGAGAAGCGCAATCAGGCGCCGATCTGGCAGGCTTTGCTCGATGGCTCTATCGACGTCATCGCCACCGACCATGCGCCGCACGCGCCGGAGGAGAAAACCCGTAACGACATCTGGACCGTGGACTGTGGCTTTCCCGGTGTCGAAACGCAGATGCCCTTGATGCTGACCGAGGTGAATGCCGGCCGCATGTCCATTTCGGATTATGTGCGCATGAGCGCCTATAACCCGGCGCGCATCTGGGGGCTTTATCCGCGCAAGGGCGCGCTTTTGCCCGGCTCGGACGCGGACATCGCCATTGTCGATCTCGGCCGCGAGCACACGATCCGCGACGCCGACATCCAGTCGCGGTCGAAGATTTCGCCCTGGGACGGCCGCAAGGTGAAGGGCCTGCCCGTTCACACGATTGTGCGTGGCCGCTTCGTGATGAAGGACCGCACGCTGATGGACACCAAAGGCTGGGGTCGGTCGGTACACACGATCCAGCAAATGCCGGCGCCGCAAATCCGCAATGCCGAACATACGATGCAAGCGATCACTGCTCAACGCTCTGCCGGGCGAAGGGAACAGATTGCATGACGACCGCGACCGAACTGCCGAGGACGGAAGATACCTTTATCGAACTGGAAAATGTCACGCTGACTTATGGGCGCGGCGACAAGCAAGTGACCGCGCTCGGTCTGACCAATCTGCGGGTCAATCAGGGCGACTTCGTTGCTCTGGTCGGACCGTCCGGCTGCGGCAAGTCGACGATTCTCAAGCTTGTCACCGGGCTGATCAAGGCGTCCGAAGGCTATGTCTATGTGGCTGGACGAGAGGTCGGGGCCACGCCGATCCGCGTCGGCATGGCGTTCCAGAATCCGACCATGCTGCCGTGGCTCACGGTGCGCGACAACGTCATGATGCCGCTCAAGATCGTGCCGCCGTTCCGGCAGGAATACGGAGCCAAGAAAAAAACCGAGTTTCGCGATCGCGCCGACGCGCTGCTGAAAGAAGTAGGCCTCGCCAATTTCGGCGACAAACACCCCTGGCAACTCTCTGGCGGCATGTTGCAGCGAGCCTCGCTATGCCGCGCGCTCATCCATGAGCCGCAATTGCTGCTGCTCGACGAACCGTTCGGCGCGCTCGACCAGTTCACCCGCGAGGAATTGTGGGCGGTCATGCAGGAACTGTGGATGAAACTTAAGCCCACGGTGCTGCTCGTCACCCACGATCTCAAGGAGGCCGGATATCTCGCCACCCGCATCTGCGTCATGCGGACGCGGCCGGGCCAGATCGTCGACGATGCCGCCGTGCCGTTCCCGCGGCCGCGCACCATCGACATGTCCTACACGCCGACTTTCGTATCCATGACGCAGCGGCTGCGCGAACTGATCGTGTCGCAGCGGCCCGTAAAGGAGACCGTGTGATGAGCCCGCAAGCCCGCCGGAAAGTCTGGTCCGCCGTTCTTATTGTCGGCTTCTTCGTACTCTGGGAAGCCTTGTGCTGGCTGTTCAATGTCAGCGATATCATCGTGCCGAAGCCCAGCCAGATCATCGTCACCTTGTGGCAGCGCGGCCCGGCACTGTGGCCGCACACGTTGCAAACGCTCTACACGACGCTCGTCGGCTTCGGCTTTGGCATTCTGATCGGCATTTCGCTCGGCGTCCTGATCGGTTCATCGAAGCTCGCTTACGACGTTGCCTATCCGCTGCTGGTCGGATTCGCGTCGATCCCGAAAGTGGCCGTGGTGCCGATCTTCGTGCTGTGGTTCGGCGCCGGCACCGTGCCGGCGGTGCTGACCGCGATGATCATGTGCATCTTCCCGATCGTCGTCAACGTGGCAACAGGTTTGGCGACCACCGAGCCAGAACTTGAGGATGTCATGCGTGCGTTGCGTGCGACCAAGGCCGACATTCTATGGAACGTCGGGCTGCCGCGCACTATGCCTTTCTTCTTCGCCTCGTTGAAAGTATCGGTGACGCTCGCCTTCGTCGGCACCGTGATCTCGGAAACCGTCGCTTCCAACCGGGGCATCGGCAACGTCATGATGATCGCATCGTCGAATTTCGATGTGCCGTTGGTCTTTGCCGGACTGATCATCCTTGCATTCCTTGGTGTCGCTCTCTACGCGATCTTCTCGCTAATCGAATCGAAAATAACCGGATGGGCGCATCGCAAAGACGAATTTGCGATGGGTTGAGCCGTCCGTTCCCGCCGTGCCGGCACCAGTCCGCAACAGGAGTTTTCAATGTCACTCATAAGAGTAAGTACAGCGTTGCTCATCGCCATGTGCTGCGCAGTATCGGGCGCCAGCGCGCAGGAGAAAACCAAAATCCGCTTCACGCTGGACTGGAAGTATCAGGGCCTGCACGCCTATGTCTTCATGGCCAAGGACAAGGGCTATTTCGACGCCGAGGGTCTCGATGTCACCATCGATCAGGGCACTGGCTCGGCGGCGACGGTGTCGCGCATCGCGTCGGGCACCTATGACGCCGGTTTCGGCGACATGAACGCCATCATCCAGTTCGCCGGCACCAAGCCGGGCGAGCAGCCGGTGATGGTCTACATGATCTACAACACGCCGCCTTTCGCGCTGATCGTGAAGAACGACAGCCCGATCAAGACGCTCAAAGACCTCGAAGGCAAGAAGATGGGCACGCCCGCGGGCGGTGCCGCCGGCGTTCTGTTCGCCGCGCTCGCCAGCCAGAACGGCATCGACCCGGCGAAAGTGTCTGTCCTGAACATGGCGCCAAACCTTCAGGAGCAGATGCTGGTCAAGGGCGAGGTCGATTTCTCCGCCATTTTCACCGTCACGAGCTACGCCAACCTGATCGGCATGAAGCTCGACCCGCTCAAGGACTTTCGCTGGTTCTATTTCTCCGACTACGGGATCGACCTTTATTCCAACGGCATCATGGTCTCGAAGCAGCTTCGCGCCGAAAAGCCCAAGGCAGTCGCCGGCTTGGTCAAGGCCTTGAACAAGGCAATGATCGAAGTTGCGGCCAATCCGGCGGCGGGCGTCAAGGAAATGCTCAAGGTCGAGCCGCTGATGAACGAGGATATCGAGACGCAGCGCCTCGTCTATGCCCTCAAGACGCACTTCGTCTCCAAGGAGACTGACGCCAACGGCCTTGGCGATGTCTCCGACGCGCGCATGGAAAAGGCGATCAAGCTTCTGGTCGAGACCTACAAGCTGCCAAACACGCCTGCGGCGAAGGATGTTTTCGATCGCTCGTTCCTGCCGCCTAAGGGCGAGCGCATGCTCAAGCTGGGCGCGATGTAAGCGCACAGCTATCAGCGTCATGAGCGAACGAACAATCAATGCGTCCTGGGTGTTGTCTGGCATCCAGGACGCGGCCTTGGCCAATCAATCGATTGTCATCGACGGCGGCAAGATCGCGTCGATGGGGCAGGGCCAAAGCCAAGACAATGGCACGCTGGTTCTGCCGGCGCTGGCCAATGCGCATGACCACGCCCGCGTTGCGCGGGTGAGCCAGGTCGGCAGCTACGATGTGCCGCTGGAAGCGTGGCTTCCCTATCTGACGCTCATCCCGGCGGTCGATCCCTATCTCGCCAGCGCGGTGTCGTTCGGCCGCTCTGCGCGTGGCGGCGTCGGCTCGGTGATGGCGCATTACACGCGCGTGCAGGGACTGACCGATTTTCCCACCGAGGCGAAGGCTGTCGCCAGGGCCGCGCGCGATGTCGGCATCCGGCTGGCTTTTGCCGTGCATTGCCGCGATCTCAATCCGCTGGTTTACGACCCGCACGAGACGCTGTTGGGGGAGCTTTCGCCGTCGGCCTGCGAATGCGTGACGCGACGCTTCTTGCGCAAGCCGTTGTCGCCTGCCGATCAGGTGGCGATGGTCGAGACGGTGGCGGCCGAGATCGAAGGCGAGGGCGTGACTGTGCAGTATGGCCCGGCCGGGGTGCAGTGGTGCTCCGACGCGATGCTGCGGCTGATCGGCGAAGCCTCGGCACGGACGAAGCGCCGCGTGCACATGCATCTGCTGGAAACCAAGTATCAGCGCAACTGGGCCGACCGGAATTTCCCGCAAGGCATTGTGCGCTATCTCGACGAGATCGGCCTGTTGAACGAGCGCGTGTCGCTGGCGCACGGCATCTATCTGCGGCCCTCCGAAATGGAGCTGATCGCCGAACGCGGCGCCACCATCGTCGTCAATACCTCATCGAACCTTATCGTCAGTTCGGGCGTCGCGCCGGTTGCCGAGTTCATCAAGCGCGGCTGCCGCGTTGCCATGGGGCTTGACGGATTGTCGTTCGATGAGGACGAGGATGCCTTGCGCGAGATGCGGTTGGCCTATGCGCTGCACAAGGCGTCCGGCTTTGACATCCGCATGTCGCGTGATGACCTGATGCGCTTTGCCATAGCCAATGGCCGCTTTGCCATCACCGGCGAGGTGGGCGCGGCTGTGACTGTCGGCGCGACGGCGGACCTGCTTATTCTTGACTGGAAAGAAATGTCCGCCGAACTGATCGAGCCGGAGGTGCCGCCTTTCGATCTGTTGCTGGCGAAGGCAAAGCAGAAGCACGTCAAGGGCCTGATCGTCGGCGGCCGCGACGTGGTGCGCGATGGCAGAGTGACGGGCGTCGATCTGCCGGCGCTCGAAGCGGAATTGCTGGCGGCGTTGCGCGCGGCCTATCCAAACACGGCGGACGTGCGCGCGGCGATGCCCGAACTGAAAGCCGCGTTGCGGAAGCATTATACCGGCGCGTTTTATTGTGGGTGATGCGATGCCTGTTGCCAAGGTTCACCGGATTGCCGCGCAAGCGCCGGACGATGTGTCCGGCATTGAGGCGGCGATTGCCGCCGGCCGCATCGATCCCAAAGGCGTGCTGGCGATATTGGGCAAGACCGAAGGCAACGGACTGGTCAACGACTTCAGCCGGGGACTTGCGACGACGAGCCTGACCGCTTTGTTTCGCCGGCATCTGCCTGTTGAGGCTGCTGATCGCATCTGTCTCGTCATGTCCGGCGGCACCGAAGGCGGCATGGCGCCGCATTGGGTCGTGTTCGAGCGCGGCGAGGGTGAAGGTGACGCTTCGCCGGCGCTGGCCATCGGCCGCGCGCATACGGAAGCGCTGCCGTTCGAGCAGTTGGGCCGGATGGGCGAAGTCGAGCAGGTCGCGGCCGGCGTGCGGGCTGCGATGCGTGACGCCGGCATTGCCGAGCCGAACGGCGTTCATTTTGTCCAGATCAAGTGTCCATTGTTGACGGCGCAAAGGCTGGCCGAAGCCGACGCGCGAGGCGGCACGGTGGCGACGCGAGACACATTGAAGTCGATGGGGCTGTCGCGGGCGGCGAGCGCGCTCGGCGCCGCGGTGGCGCTCGGTGAAATTGACGCGGCGCGCGTCAGCGATGCCGATATCGGCGCGAACTGGGATCTGTGGTCCGGCCGTGCCAGTACATCGGCGGGCATCGAACTGACCAATCATGAGATTGTTGTTCTCGGCATGTCGGCGCACTGGTCCGGGCCGCTCGCCATCGATCACGCGGTGATGCGTGATGCCATCGACATCGAGCCAGTGCGCACGGCTCTATCCCGACTTGGGCTTGCCTCGCCTGGCCAACTCAACGCCACTGAGCGGCAGCGGCTGGTCGCTGTGCTCGGCAAAGCCGAGGCCAGCCATGACGGCCGCCTGCGCGGCAACCGCCACACCATGCTAGACGACAGCGACATCTCCTCAACGCGGCATGCGCGCGCCTTTGTCTGTGGCGCTTTGGCGGGCCTTGTCGGTCATGCCGAAATTTATGTGTCCGGCGGCGCCGAGCATCAGGGACCTGATGGCGGCGGCCCGGTGGCGCTGATTGTGAACCGTGGCTGAGAGCATGATCCCGAAAAGTGGGAACCGATTTTCGGATAAGATCATGCTCAAATAATGTTCCCCAGCGCCGATTTCGCCAGCATCACATGCGCGCCTTTGTGGACGTTGACGAGTTGCGTGACGTGCACGTCGGCGGCGACGCTGCATAATGTATAGGCGTCGGCGGCGGCCAATCCGCCAAGACGTTCGATCAGCCGCACCATGTTGCGGACGGCCGATTGCGCAGCGACATCGAGATCGGGGTCGAACGCCATCGCGATAATATGGGTCGGCGTCTCTGCCCACGGACCGGTAATGCCGGTGCCCTTGGCGACCGTGAGCCGCAAAGTGCCGCGCAGGCCTGTCTCGACCGCGGTGAGGCAAACCTCGCCGTCTCCTTGCGCCGCGTGCCCGTCGCCGGCCGACAGCAGCGCGCCTTCGTTGAACACCGGCAGATGCAGCCGCGCGCCGGCGCCAAGATGCTTGCAGTCGATATTGCCGCCCCAGGCGCGCGGGATCACCGAGGTCCGCGGCCCATCGCCCGGCGGCGGCGCGACGCCGATGATGCCGAAAAATGGCGCGGCGGCCAACTCCAGTCCCCACGGCATCTTCACGACCCGGCGCTCCCGGTCGATGCCGATATGCATGCGGCGCTCGTTGGGGAATTCATCGGGCAAAGTGCCTTTGCCGGCGCGGATCAGGTTCCAGCCCCAGTCGAAAGCCAGTTCGACGGCGAGGATGTCGACGATCAATTCGTCGCCCGGCATCGCGCCTTTGACGGCAATCGGCCCGGTCATGAAATGCGGACCGAGCCCCGCCGCGACCCGATCGAGCACGTTGCGATGGGCGGCGGAAACGGTGAAGCCGGAACCGGCCGGCGGGAGGTCGGCTAAGTCTCCGGACAGGGACGTTATCTCGACCGTGTCGCCGGAATTGACCGTCAGGACGGCGGGAAAAGCGGCATCGAAAGTGCCGCGATGCACGGTGCCGGCGTCCGCCGACAAGAGATGGTGAGCGCCCATACGGCGGTGTCCTTCTTCTGCGCCGGCAATCCTATGGCGTATTTGACTGGCGCACCAGACCCGGCGCGGCAAAGCGCGCGACGCCGCGCGCGATCTTTATAACTTCTTGATATGGCGCAACCGCATTCCGTATCGCTTCCTTACAGTTCAAAGCTTACGTGCAAGCTCGCTCCGGAATTCATTTGAAGGGGGCAGACAATGCTCGATGTCATTCTACTCGTACTTGCTGCCGGTCTGTTCGCGCTGTCGATCGGCTACGCCTATGCCTGCGACAGGCTCTGACGCATGCCGCCGAAAGGCGGGAACCGGCCTTCGGCCACGGCCGTGCGCCGAAAAAGGGAGAGTCACATGACGCTCGATTACACACTCGCCGCGATCGTCTCGGCGGGACTGCTGTTCTACCTCACTTACGCATTGGTGCGGCCGGAGAAATTCTGACGCAGCAGATCAAGCAAACCAAGCAAGCAATCATAGAGACGTGTCATGACAGTTATTGGCTGGATTCAAATAATTCTGTTCTGCGCGATCATTGTCGCGCTGACGCCGCTCGCCGGCGGCTATATGACGCGCGTCTTTGCCGGCGAGCGCACTTTCCTGAGGCCGGTGCTGCGGCCGATCGAGGCGGCGATCTATTGGGCCGGCGGCGTCAATGAGACGCGCGAGCAGCACTGGCTGACCTACACGGTCGCCATGTTGCTGTTCCATGTCGGCGGTTTTTTCATCCTCTATGCTTTGCTGCGCTTGCAAGGCGCGCTGCCGTTCAATCCGGCGGAAATGTCGGCCGTCGCGCCCGATCTCGCCTTCAACACGGCGGTCTCGTTCATCACCAACACCAACTGGCAGAACTATGGCGGCGAGGGGACGATGTCCTACCTCACGCAGATGCTCGGCCTGACCCACCAGAATTTCCTGTCGGCGGCGACCGGCATCGTGCTGGCGGTGGCATTGATCCGCGGCTTCGCCCGCGCCTCGGCCAAGACCGTCGGCAATTTCTGGGTCGATATCACCCGCTGCACGCTCTACATTCTTCTGCCGATCTGCATTGTCTACACCGTGTTCCTGGTCTGGCAGGGCATGCCGCAGACGCTTGGCGCCTACGTTGACGCCACCACGCTGGAAGGCGCCAAGCAGACCATCGCGGTGGGTCCGGTGGCCTCGCAGGTCGCGATCAAGATGCTCGGCACCAATGGCGGTGGCTTCTTCAACGCCAATGCCGCGCACCCGTTCGAGAACCCGACCGCGCTGTCGAACTTCATCCAGATGCTGTCGATCTTCCTGCTCGGCGCCGCGCTGACCAACGTGTTCGGCCGCATGGTCGGCAACCAGCGACAGGGCTGGGCGATTCTCGCCGTGATGGGAATCCTGTTCGTCGCCGGCGTCGCCTTCTGCTATTGGGCCGAAGCCAACGGCACCGCCACTCTGAATGCACTGGGTCTGACCGGCGGCAATATGGAAGGCAAGGAAGTCCGTTTTGGTATCGTCGGCTCGGCGCTGTTTGCCGTCATTACGACGGCGGCCTCGTGCGGCGCGGTCAACGCTATGCACGACAGCCTCACCGCGCTCGGCGGCATGATCCCGTTGATCAACATGCAGCTCGGCGAGATCGTCATCGGCGGCGTCGGCGCCGGCCTGTATGGCATGCTGCTGTTCGTCGTCATCACCATCTTCATCGCCGGGCTGATGGTCGGCCGTACGCCGGAATATGTCGGCAAGAAGATCGAGGCCAAGGAAGTCAAGATGGCCATGCTCGCCATCCTCGCCATGCCTTTGATGATGCTCGGCTGGACCGCGATCGCGGCGATCAACCCGGAGGCGCTGCCGCAACTCGGCAATGCCGGTCCGCACGGCTTCTCGGAAATTCTCTATCTCTACACGTCGAGCACCGCCAATAACGGCTCCGCCTTCGGCGGCATCACCGCCAACACGTTGTTTTTCAACATCACCGGCGCGGTGGCGATGTTCGTCGGCCGCTTTTTCATGATCGTTCCGGCGATGGCGATTGCCGGTTCGCTCGCCGAGAAGAAGAGCATCGCCGCCTCCGCGGGCACGTTCCCGACCACCGGCGGGCTGTTTGTCGGTCTCACCGTCGGCGTGATCCTGGTCGTCGGCGGCCTCACCTTCTTCCCCGTGCTCGCGCTCGGGCCTATCGTCGAGCATCTGGCGATGATCGCCGGCACCGTGTTCTGAACGGATCGATTGGAGTTATTGCCATGGAAACCTCGAAAATGCGCAAGCGGATGCCGGCCTCGACGATCTTCGATCCGAAGATCGTGATCCCCGCGATCGGCCAGGCCTTCGTCAAGCTCAACCCGGCGACGTTGATCAAGAATCCGGTGATCTTCGTCCTGGAGGTGGTCACGGTGCTGACCACGATCCTGTTCGTGCGCGATCTCGTGCAGCATCAGCCAGGCCTCGGCTTCACCTTCCAGATCGTGCTGTGGCTGTGGTTTACCGTGCTGTTCGCCAATTTCGCCGAAGCCGTCGCGGAAGGGCGCGGCAAGGCGCAGGCCGATGCGCTGCGCACGACTCGTACGCAGACCCGCGCCAAGCGCGTGCTCAATCCAGATAACACCGCGCTCTATGAGGGCATTTCGGCTGAGGAATTGGAAGCCGGCGACCTGGTCGTCTGCGAGCCGGGCGATATCATTCCCGGCGATGGCGATGTCATCGAAGGCATCGCCTCGGTGAATGAGGCGGCCATTACCGGCGAATCCGCGCCGGTCATCCGCGAATCCGGCGGCGACCGCTCCGCCGTCACCGGCGGCACCACGGTGCTGTCCGACCGTATCGTCGTGCGCATCACGTCCTCGCCCGGCACCTCGTTCCTCGACCGCATGATCAAGCTGGTCGAGGGCGCCGAGCGGCAGAAGACGCCGAACGAGATCGCGCTCAATATCTTGCTGATCGGCCTGACCATCATCTTCGTGTTCGCGACCGTCACCATTCCGAGCTATGCGGCCTATGCCGGCGGCGCGGTGTCGGTGGTCATCCTCGTGGCGCTGTTCGTGACGCTCATCCCGACGACAATCGGCGCGCTGCTGTCGGCCATCGGCATTGCCGGCATGGACCGGCTGGTGCGTTTCAACGTGCTGTCGATGTCCGGCCGCGCGGTCGAAGCCGCCGGCGACGTGGATACGCTTTTGCTCGACAAGACCGGCACGATTACTTTCGGCAACCGCTTGGCGACAGAGATCGTCGCGGTCGGCGGCGTCAGCGAACGCGAGACGGCCGAAGCCGCGCTGCTGGCCAGCAACGCCGATGAAACTGCCGAAGGTCGTTCCATCGTGCTGCTGATGCAGGAGAAATATAACGTCAAGCGCGAGGTGGCGCCGGCCGGCGCCAAGTTCATTGAATTCTCGGCAATGACGCGCCTGTCCGGCGTCGATATCGGCGGGCGCAAGCTGCGCAAGGGCGCGATCGATTCCGTGCTCGCTTTCGCGCGGCAGGAAGCCGGGCGCGATGTTCCCGAACCGCCGGCCTTCCGCGCCGCGGTCGATCGCATTGCGCGCGCCGGCGGTACGCCGCTCGGGCTCGTGGATGGTGCGCGCATTCTCGGCGTCATTCATCTCAAGGACGTCGTGAAACCGGACGTCAAGGACCGCTTCGCCGCGCTGCGCCGCATGGGCATCAAGACGGTGATGATCACCGGCGACAATCCGGTGACGGCCGCCTCGATTGCCTCGGAAGCCGGCGTCGACGATTTCATCGCCGAGGCGACGCCCGAGGACAAGCTCCGCTACATCCGCGCCGAGCAGGCGCAGGGCCGCCTGATCGCCATGTGCGGCGACGGCACCAATGACGCGCCGGCGCTCGCTCAGGCCGATGTCGGCGTCGCCATGCAGAGCGGCACGCAAGCCGCGCGCGAAGCCGGCAACATGGTCGACCTCGATTCCGATCCGACCAAGCTGATTGAGGTTGTCGAGATCGGCAAGCAACTGCTGATGACGCGCGGCGCGCTGACGACGTTCTCGATCGCCAACGACGTGGCGAAATACTTCGCCATCATCCCGGCGATTTTCGTCGCCTTTTACCCGCAACTCGGCGTGCTGAATGTCATGCAGCTGGCCACGCCGCAGAGCGCGATCCTGTCGGCGATCATCTTCAACGCGCTGATTATTATCGGGCTCATTCCGCTCGCGCTCAAAGGTGTCGCCTATCGCGCTATCGGCGCCGGGCCGCTGCTGCAACGTAACCTGCTGATTTATGGGCTCGGCGGCATCGTGCTGCCGTTCATCGGCATCAAGGTCATCGACCTTGCCGTCAATGCCATGCGTCTCGTCTAAGGAGAATTTGCCATGCTTAAGGAACTCCGCCCCGCCATCGTCGTTCTGGTCCTGCTGACCCTCATCACGGGTCTGGTCTATCCGCTGGGCATGACCGGCATCGCCGGCGCGCTCTTTCCGAAACAGGCGCAAGGCAGCCTGATCGAGAAGGACGGCAAGGTGATCGGCTCGGCGTTGATCGGCCAGGCCTTCGAGAGCGACAAGTATTTCCACGGCCGCCCGTCGGCGACGACCGGCCCTGACCCGAAAGATGCGACCAAGACCGTCTCCGCGCCTTACAATGCGTCGAACTCCATGGGCTCCAATCTTGGCCCGACCAGCAAGGCGCTGGCCGACCGGCTCAAGGAAGACGTCGATAAACTCAAGGCGGAGAATCCGAACGCGGCGGTGCCGGTCGATCTGGTGACGGCCTCCGGCAGCGGCCTCGACCCCGATGTCTCGCCGGCGGCGGCTTTGTTCCAGGTGCCCCGTGTCGCCAAGGCGCGCGGTCTACCGGATCAAAATGTGCGGGCGCTGGTCGAGGCGCAAACTGAAGGGCGCACTCTCGGCCTGCTGGGGGAACCGCGTGTGAACGTCCTCAAACTCAACCTCGCGCTGGATGCTCTGCGGTCGTAGTATGTTCGTCTAAAGGAGACGCATGGCCTTCGATCCCGAGCAACGTGCTTCGCCTGACGCCCTGCTGGCGCTCGCCCGAAAGGAAGGGCGCGGGCGGCTCAAGATATTTCTCGGCGCGGCGCCCGGCGTCGGCAAGACCTACGCCATGCTCGCCGCCGCCCAGACCGAAAAGGCGGGCGGGCGCGATGTCGTCGCCGGGCTGATCGAGACACATGGCCGCCGCGAGACCGAACGTCAGTTAGAGGGCTTCGACTTACTGCCGCGCCTGCCGATCGTCTACCGCAACCAGATCATGAAGGAGTTCGATCTGGACGCGGCGCTCAAGCGCAAGCCGGGGCTGCTGCTGGTCGATGAATACGCCCACACCAATGTGCCCGGCAGCCGCCACCCGAAACGCTGGCAGGACATCGACGAGCTGCTTGCCGCCGGTATCGATGTCTGGACCACGCTCAACATCCAGCATCTGGAAAGCCTGAACGATGTGGTCTTGAAGATCACCAAGGTGCGGGTGCGCGAGACTGTGCCCGATACGGTGTTCGACAAAGCCGATGAAATCATCCTCGTCGACTTTCCGCCCGACGAATTGCTCAAGCGCCTTGCCGAAGGCAAGGTCTATGTGCAGGACACCGCGGCGCGCGCGGTCGAGAGCTTCTTCAAGCCGCAGAACCTGACAGCGTTGCGGGAGCTGGCGCTGCGGCGCGCCGCCGAGCGCATCGATGCCGATCTGGTGTCGCGCATGCAGGCGCAGGCGATCGAAGGGCCATGGGCGGCCGGCGAGCGTATTCTTGCCTGCATCGGGCCGGACGCCAACTCGCCCGCCGTGGTGCGCACGGCCAAGCGCCTCGCCGATCTGATGGACGCCCCCTGGCTCGCCGTGACGGTTGAGCGCCCGGGCGGCCATCTCGACGACAGCGCGCGCGCGCGGATCGACGAGGCCATGAAGCTGGCCGAGAGGCTCGGTGG
>CANKBJ010000009.1 GCA_947479905.1 Bradyrhizobiaceae bacterium | reverse complement strand
TTCCGTCACCAGGATCGATGGCGCCGCGGCATCTTTCTCCACCTTCTGCCGCAGCCGGTAGATGTGGGTTTCCAGCGTGTGGGTGGTGACGCCGGAATTGTAGCCCCACACTTCCTGCAGCAAGGTCTCGCGCGACACGGCTTTCTGCCCGGCACGATAGAGATAGCGCAGGATCGCGGTTTCCTTTTCGGTCAGCCGCACCTTGCTGCCCTTCGGATTGAGCAGCAGCTTCGAGCTTGGCTGAAACGTATAAGGGCCGATGGCAAAGACCGCGTCTTCGCTGGCTTCATGCTGACGCAACTGCGCGCGGATGCGCGCCAGCAGCACGGCGAAGCGGAATGGTTTGGTGACGTAATCATTGGCGCCGGATTCGAGCCCGAGAATCGTATCGCTGTCGGTATCGTGTCCGGTCAACATGATGATCGGCGCCTTGAAGCCGTTCTTGCGCAAAATGCGTACCGCCTCGCGGCCATCGACATCCGGCAAGCCGACATCCATCAGCACCAGATCGATCTGCCCGCCTTTGGCGGCCTGCACGCCTTTGGTGCCGGAGTCGGCGGCGACGGTTTCGAATTCCTCGTGCAGCGCCAGCTGCTCGACCAGAGCCTCGCGCAGCTCCGTATCGTCATCGACGATCAGAATGGTCCGCTTGTTCGGCATCGCTCTCAAATCCCTCCGCGGGCGCCAAGGCACCCGGCCAAAGTTCCCGGCCCAAACCTTTAGGCCCTTGGCCCGACGCCATGCCGCCTGTCGCGCCCCATCTTACCGGCGCTCGGTCTATTTGGGAAAATCTGTTCGCGCCGTCATCCCGGCAGGGTGCGAATTTGCCTAAGTTCAGACGCGCGAAGTATTACATTCGGGGCTAAAAGAGAAGCTTGAACTGGCCGTGAGGCCGGATCTGGCAAATCCGGGCGCATTTCTGGCATTTATGCAAAAAAACACCCTCTCACGCATCGCGGTCCGCCGCCGGCCGGGAAATCCGAGCCAGGGCTGGCTTGTCGCCGGGTCCCTGGCGCTGCCGGTGGCGCTCGGGCGCGGCGGCATCAAGGCCAATAAGCGCGAAGGCGACGGCGGTACGCCGCGCGGCACCTTCCAGCTGCGGCGGCTATGGTGGCGCGCCGACCGGCATGCTTGTCCGGCAACCCTGCTGCCGGTCCATCGGATCCGGCCCGACGACGGCTGGTGCGAAGATCCGTCCAGCCGCCACTACAACCGGCCGGTCAAGGTGCCGCCGGACTCCAGTGCCGACCGGCTGGCGCGCACCGACCATCTGTACGACTTCATCATCGAGCTGGATCACAACACCCGGCCGCGCGTGGCGGGGCGCGGCAGCGCCGTGTTCATTCATATCGCCCGACCGCAATTCGCACCGACCGCCGGTTGCGTCGCGCTTCGCCTCGACACGTTGCGCCATTTGTTGACGCGGCTCGGTCCGCAAACAAAAATTATGGTTGAGTAAGCGTTTATATTGCCACCATGTCGGCTACCGAACATTAAGCATGCCGCGCGGCTACGTGGCGGATATATTCCAAATTAACAATCCAACAGTCGCCCGGTGTTATTTGTGATCGTGGCGCGCGACATATTCGATAAAGCCGCGCCGCGGCGACATAAGGATTTTGCGCGTGCTGGACACTCCCATGACTGCCGTTCCGCAACCGATCGGCCGCGTCATCGCGGTGAACGGTTCGCAATCGACCGTCGATCTGTCCGGGCGCGCCGGAAACGGCGAGACGCCGACGGTCGGCCGCTTCATGGGCCTGACCACCGCCAAGGCGATCATCATCGGTCTGATCACCGATGTCAGCGAGCAACCGGCGCAGGTGGCCGGTAGCGGCCAGCCGTTCCGCAAGGTCGCGCACCTCGACCTGATCGGCGAACTTTTCAACGGCAACGGTGGCGCACCGCGCTTTCAGCGCGGTGTCACCGAATATCCCAACATCGGCGATAGCGCGGCCATGCTCGGCGAGCGTGAACTGCGCATGGTCTATGGCGCCGCCGATGCCGACCACGCCCATATCGGTGACCTGCAACAGAACCAGAATATCGGCGTTCATATCGACATCGACAATCTGGTCAGCCGTCACTTCGCCATTCTCGGCGCCACCGGCGTCGGCAAATCGAGTGGCGTCGCCATCATCCTGCAAAAGATTCTCGATACCCGTCCGAACCTGCGCGTCTTTCTGGTCGATCCGCACAACGAATATGGCCGTTGCTTCGGCGACAAGGCCAATGTGCTCAATCCGCGCAATCTGCGGCTGCCGTTCTGGCTGTTCAATTTCGAGGAGACCATCGACGCCTTCTTCGGCGGCCGGCCCGGCGTCGAGGAAGAAGTCGAAATCCTGTCGGAAGTCATTCCGCTCGCCAAAGGCGCCTATCTGCAATATCGCAATGGCGCGAGCGGCGGCAATGGCCTGCTGACCAAGAAGCGCGAACCGAAAGATTCCGGCTTCACCGCCGATACGCCGGTGCCCTATCGCATCGAGGATCTGATCAATCTCCTCGACGAGCGCATGGGCAAGCTTGAGAACCGTTCGCGCGCCGCGCTCTATCACAAGCTGATCAGCCGGATTCAGACCTTCCGCAATCACCCGCGCTACGCCTTCATGTTCGAGAACGCCAATATCGGCGGCGACACGATGGCGGAAATCCTCAGTGCGCTGTTCCGCCTGCCGCCGGACGGCAAGCCGATGACCATCATGCAACTCGCCGGCTTCCCGGCTGAAGTTGTCGACTCGGTCGTGTCGGTGTTGTGCCGCATGGCCTTCGACTTCGGCCTGTGGTCGGACGGCGTCGCGCCTTTGCTGTTCGTCTGCGAGGAAGCGCACCGCTACGCACCGGCCGACAAGAATGTCGGTTTCGGCCCGACCAAGCGGGCGCTGTCGCGAATCGCCAAGGAAGGCCGCAAATACGGCGTTTTCCTCGGCCTGGTGACGCAGCGTCCGGCGGAAATCGACGCCACCATCATCTCGCAGTGCTCGACTTTGTTCGTCATGCGGCTGTCGAACGAGGGCGACCAGAAACTGATCCGCTCGGCCGTCTCCGACGCCGCCGCCAATCTGCTGTCTTTCATTCCCTCGCTCGGCACCCGCGAAGTCTTCACCTTTGGCTCCGGCGTGGCGCTGCCGACTCGCATGCGTTTCGCCGAACTCTCCGCCGACAAGAGGCCGAACTCTGAGGCTTCCGGCAACACGCGCTCGGATGCCGGCACCAACATGAATCGCGATTTGTTGACCACCGTGATCGAGCGCTGGCGCTCGGCCTCGATGAGCCACCGCATGAGCGACGATTTGTACGACGATGCGCCGTCGCCATTCGAGTCGCCTGCGCTGCAGCCGGCGCAAGCTCCTTCCCCGGCACCGGCCTATGCGCCGCAGCCTTCGCCCGGCGCCTCGCTCTACGCATCGGCGCAACAGTCGGGCTCGTCGATGAATCCGCCCCAGCCGCGTCCGGACGGGCTGCGCTCCAGTCTGCTGAAAAGGCCGCTCGCCGACAGCCTGAACGAAGCGCCGAAATCCCCGATGATGCCGTCGCGTTTCCGCTGATCGCGTAACTTGTAGCCCGGGTGGAGCGAAGCGAAACCCGGGGACACCGTCTGACAGAGCCCCGGGTTACGCCATCGGAAAGGCCGATGGCTCAACCCGGGCTACATTGTCTACCTTCCCCCGAATATCGCCGAACCGACGCGCACATGAGTCGCGCCGAGCAGAATCGCATCGGCAAAATCGGCGCTCATGCCCATCGATAAAAGCTTCAAGCCATTGCGCCTGGCGATCTTGGCGGTGAGCGCGAAATGCGGGCCCGGCGCTTCGTCCGCCGGCGGAATGCACATCAGTCCGGAAATCCTCAGCCCGTAGGTTTCCGCGCATTTCTTCAGGAACGCATCGGCGTCCTGCGGCAGCACGCCTGCCTTTTGCGGCTCGGCACCGGTGTTGATCTGCGCGAACAGCAGCGGATCGCGCTTCTGCGCGGCGATCTCTTTCGCCAATGCCTCGCACAGGCTGTCGCGGTCGATCGAGTGAATCGCGTCGAACAGCGCGACCGCTTCCTTCGCCTTGTTGGATTGCAGCGGCCCAATCAGATGCAATTGAATTCCGGCTTGCGTCTGCATCAGCGGCGGCCATTTGCCTTTGGCTTCTTGCACGCGGTTTTCGCCGAACACGCGCTGGCCGGCGGCGATCACCGGCTCGATCGCACCGGCGTCAAAGGTTTTCGACACCGCCACCAAAGTCACCTCGGACGGGTCGCGGCCCGCGTCCTTGCAGGCGCGCGCTATTTGCGTCCGGACGGAGGCGAGGCGGTCGGTGGCATGGGCGGCATCGGGCAAATCGTCTGTCATCGCTCTAATGCCAGTGAAACCGGGCCCCTCGTCAAGCGCCCCCAAAAACCGCCCCGTTGACCGGCGCGGCCCTTTCATGTCACCTCCCGGCTCCTTAAAAAGAGCCGTAAATGACCGTCGATTCGAGCAAAACCGAGCGCTACGCCGCCCGCGCCGCCGAGACCCGCTGGCAGAAGCTGTGGGACGAGCAGGGCATCTACGCCACCAAAAACGACGACTCCCGGCCGAAATACTACGTCCTCGAGATGTTCCCCTACCCGTCGGGGCGCATCCATATGGGGCATGTGCGCAATTACACGATGGGCGACGTGGTGGCGCGCTTCAAGCGGGCCATGGGTCACGCCGTGCTGCATCCGATGGGCTGGGACGCCTTCGGCATGCCGGCCGAAAACGCGGCGATCGACCGCAAGGTCCATCCCAAGGAATGGACCTACGCCAACATCGCAGCGATGAAGAAGCAGCTCAAGTCGATGGGCCTGTCGCTCGACTGGGCGCGCGAGGTCGCCACCTGCGACCCGAGCTACTACCGCCACCAGCAGAAAATGTTTCTCGATTTCCTGAAAGCAGGATTGGTCGAGCGTAAGCAATCGAAGGTGAACTGGGACCCGGTCGACAACACCGTACTCGCCAACGAGCAGGTCATTGACGGCCGCGGCTGGAGAAGCGGCGCTTTGGTCGAGCAGCGCGAACTGATCCAGTGGTTTTTCAAGATCAGCGACTACTCCGAGGAGTTGTTGAAGGCGCTCGACGGACTCGACCGCTGGCCGGACAAGGTCCGCCTGATGCAGAAGAACTGGATCGGCAAGTCGGAAGGCCTGCTGGTTCGCTTCATGCTCGACGCTGCCACCGTGCCGTCCGGCGAGACTGAACTGGAAATCTTCACCACGCGGCCGGATACTTTGTTCGGCGCCAAGTTCATGGCGGTCGCACCCGATCATCCGCTCGCCACCGCGGCGGCCGCGAAAAATCCGAAGCTCGCTTCCTTCATTGAAGAGTGCAAGCGCATCGGCACCTCGCAAGAGGCCATCGACACCGCCGAGAAGATGGGCTTCGACACCGGCATTCGCGCCGTACATCCTCTCGACCCGAAGTGGACCGTGCCGGTCTATGTGGCCAATTTCATCTTGATGGACTACGGCACCGGCGCGATTTTCGGCTGTCCGGCGCACGACCAGCGCGACCTCGATTTCGTCAACAAATATGGCCTCGGCAACACGCCGGTGGTGTGCCCGCCGGGTCAGGACCCGGCGACTTTCGTCATCACCAAGACGGCCTATGACGGCGACGGCCGCATGATCAATTCGCGCTTTCTCGACGGCAAGACCATCGATGAAGCGAAGGAGGAAGTTGCCTCGCGGCTTGAGAAGTCGACCGCCGGCAACCGCGCCGTGGCGCAGCGTCAGGTCAATTATCGCCTGCGCGACTGGGGCATTTCGCGCCAGCGCTATTGGGGCTGTCCGATCCCGATCATCCATTGCGACAAGTGCGGCGTTGTGCCGGTGCCGGCGAGTGACTTGCCCGTCGTGCTGCCGGACGACATCAATTTCGACAGACCCGGAAATCCGCTCGACCGCCATCCCACCTGGAAGAACGTCAAGTGTCCGCAATGCGCCGGCAACGCGCGGCGCGAAACCGACACGATGGATACCTTCGTCGATTCTTCCTGGTACTTCGCCCGCTTCACCGATCCGTGGAACGAAACCGCGCCGACGACGCCCAAGGCTGCGAACGAATGGCTGCCGGTCGATCAGTATATCGGCGGCATCGAGCACGCGATTTTGCATCTTTTGTATTCGCGCTTCTTCACCCGCGCGATGCACAAGACCGGACACATCAATTTCGACGAACCTTTCGCCGGCCTGTTCACGCAGGGCATGGTCGTACACGAAACCTACAAGTCGAAAGGCGGCGACTGGGTCGAGCCGGCCAATGTCACGATCGAAGGCATGGGTGAGACCCGCCGCGCCACGCTAACGGCGAGCGGCGAGCCACTCGACATCGGCTCGATCGAGAAGATGTCGAAGTCGAAGAAGAATGTCGTCGATCCCGACGACATCATAGAAGCTTACGGCGCCGACACCGCGCGGTGGTTCATGCTGTCGGACTCGCCTCCCGAGCGCGACGTGATCTGGACCGAGGAAGGCGTGCAGGGCGCCTGGCGTTTCGTGCAGCGGCTGTGGCGGCTCAATGGCGAGATCGCGCGCATCGCCGCGCCCGCTGCGCGTCCGGCCGCATTCGGCGAGCAGGCTTTGGTGGTGCGCAAGGCCGCCCACCGCGCACTTAGCAATGTTTCCGACGATATCGGCAAATTGCGCTTCAACCGCTGCGTCGCCCATATCTACGAATTCGCCAATGCGCTGTCGGACGCCATCGGCTCGGCCGAAACCGCGCCGTCGCCGGATTTCGCCTGGGCCCTGCGCGAGGCCGGCGACATTCTGGTCCGGCTATTCCACCCGATGATGCCGCATCTGGCCGAGGAGTGCTGGGCGGCCATGGGGCATAAGACCCTGGTCGCCACCGAGGCCTGGCCGCTGGTCGAGCCTGAGCTTTTGGTCGAAAACACGGTTACTTTGCCGGTTCAGGTCAACGGCAAGAAGCGCGCCGACGTGACGGTCCCCCGGGATGCCGGAGAATCCGAGATAAAGGCTGCCGTTCTGGCCCTCGATGCGGTAATAAAGGCGCTGGACGGCAAAAGCCCGAAAAAGGTCATTGTCGTCCCGCAGAGGATCGTGAATGTCGTCGCCTAATGCCCCTCGTCTGCCGCGGCTTCTTCTGGCGCTATCGATCGCCGGACTGACGGCCGGCTGCTTCCAGCCGCTCTATGGCGACCGCTCGGTTGGCGTTGGCGGCAGTTCGCTCAGCGACAAGCTGAGCGCTGTCGAAGTGCCGCCGATCAAGGCCGAGAATGGCACCCGGATTGCGCGCGTCGGCATCGAGATGCGCGACCAGTTGCTGTTCGATTTGACCGGGGGCGGCCGGGCGGCGGCGGCGGCCTACCGGCTGGACATCCAGCTAAGCTCCACCCGGGTGCAGGTCATCGTCGATATCAATAGCGCGCGCCCGGAAATTCAGAATTACGGCATCAACGCGTCCTATATCTTGTTCGACAACGCCACTGGCAAGCCGGTGATCAAGGGTACGACCTTCTCGCGCGTGTCGTACAATATTCCCGGCCAGCAGCAGCGCTTCGCCGGCGACCGCGGCCTGATCGACGCGGAGAACCGCGCCGCCAAGGTGATCGCCGACAATATCCGCTCGCGCCTCGCCTCCTATTTCGCCGCCGGAGCGTAATGCTTCCGCGCCGCGGTTAAGACGCGCCATGACCGCCATCAAAGCCGCCGACGTCGATCGCTTCATCGCCAGGCCGGACCCGCGCCAGCCGATCGTGCTGGTCTATGGACCCGACGCCGGGCTGGTGCGCGAACGGGTCGATGCGCTGGTCAAGGCCTCGGTCGACGATCCCAACGATCCGTTCGCCTTCGTTCGGATCGAGGGTGAAGACCTCGCCGGTAATCCGTCGCGGCTGGTCGACGAAGCGCATACCGTGCCTTTGTTCGGCGGCCGCCGCGCCGTGCTGGTCAAGGCCGGCTCGCGCAATATCGCCGCCTCGGTCGAGCCGGTGCTGGCGGCGCCGTCGGATGAATGCCGCATCATCATCGAGGCCGGCGACCTGAAGAAGACCTCGCCGCTGCGCACGATGATCGAGAAGGCAAAGACCGCGGCGGCGCTGCCCTGTTACGTCGATAACGGTGCCGCGCTCGGTCAGCTGATCGACAGTGAAATGCGTGACGCGCAGCTGACCATCGCGCCCGATGCGCGCGCCAGCCTGGTGACGCTGCTCGGCGGCGATCGTCTCGCCTCGCGCAACGAAATCCGAAAGCTCGCGCTATATGCGAGCGGCCAGGGACGGGTCGAACTTGCCGACGTGATGGCGGTGGTGGCGGATGCCTCGGCGCTGGCGCTCGATGGCGTCGTCGACGCGGCATTTTCCGGCAACACCCGCGACGTCGAAACCGAATTCAACAAGGCGCGCGCCGGCGGCTCATCACCGGCGGCGATCATCTCGGCGGCGATCCGCCAGGTCGCCAACTTGCACAAGATGAAGCTCGCCGTCGACGACGGCGATTCGATCGAGTTCGCGATGAAACGTGGCGCGCCGCCGGTGCATTTCAGCCGCGAACGCAAGGTCGGCGACGCGCTGCGTGTTTGGTCGCCGGCGCGGCTGGTGCGCGCAATGGAACAACTCGCCGAGGCCTCGCTCGACGCCCGCCGCAATGCGCCTTTGGCGGAGGCGATCGCGCAACGCACGCTGCTGTCGATCGCCGTCAATGCGCGGCGGCGGGAAGCTTAACTCCACTTGTCGTCCCCGCGAAAGCGGGGACCCATACGCCGTGCCTTATCGATAGGCCGCGGAGTATGGGTCCCGGCCCTCGCGCAATCGCGCTCGGCCGGGACGACGAATGGTTACACATTCATCTGATAGCTGTGCGGCACCCAGCGATAGCCGGCCGCCGATTTGTCGATCCAGCCGATGGCCGGGAACGGCATGTGGAAGCTCGCCACGAAGATTCGTTCATTCGCCAGCAGATCGAGCATGCGCGCGCGGGTGACGACGGCCTTGTCCTTGTCGTCGTCCATTTCGAAATGCCAGTCGGGCCGCTGCACCGCCATCACATAATGCGTGAACGTATCGGCGGTCACCATCAGCCTTTTGCCTTCGCTCTCGACATGAAATGCCAGCAGGCCGGGCGCATGGCCGAAAGCATCGACCGCGGTGACGCCGGACGCGACCGCGTCGCCCGGCTTGATAAACGTCGCGCGCGGCGCCAGCGGCTCGCAGACTTTCATGAACAGCTTTTGATTGAACACGCGCGCCTCGCGCACGCCCTCGTTCTTTTTCCAGAAGTCATATTCGGCGGCGCCGAACACATAGCGTGCATTCGGATAGACCGGCTTACCGCCGTCGACGAGCCCGCCAATATGGTCCGGATGGCCGTGCGTCAGCACCACGACATCGATGTCTTCCGGTTTATGGCCAAGCAGCGAAAGCCGCGCGGCCAGATTGCCCATCGGCATGCGGGTCTTGAGCTGCTCGTAGTCGCGCGGCAAAAAGCCATTGCCGGTGTCGAACAGGATCAGCTCCTTGCCGGTATTGAGCAAAGTCGGAATGTTCGGATGCTCGAGGCGGTGCGGGTCGATATTATTGGCGCGGGCCAGAGCCTGAACGGCCTCGGCCGACGCATTGGCGCCGTAGAGCGGCGACAGGCCTTCGCGGACGCCCTTGCTGTCGAGAATGGTCGCGACCTCGAAGCCACCGAGCTTGAAGCGAAGAACCGTCGGCTGCAGTTCGCCTTGCATCGAAGCGGGCACGGGCATCCTCCACGAATTGTTTTAGGCCGGTGGCTTTGTACAGTCCGGCAAGGCTGCGATCCAGTCCGCATTCTAGTGGTCCGATTCTAACATTCGCATCCCGGGTGCTAGTGGAGCTTTGGATTTGACGTTCGCATAAGATAGACGCGGCAAATGGGTAGCGAACGTCAAATCCGCTCCACTAGCGCGTTGATTGCACCGGTACGCCTCTGGCGCAATGGCGCAGCACCGCCTAGTCTCGCCCGCACGGTTGTGCATAAGGAGCAAGCGATGGCAAAAAAGACCCGCAAGAAAGCAGTCAAGAAGGCAGCTAAAAAGTCCGGCAAGAAGGGCGCTGCGAAGCGGGCTAAGACTTCGAAACTTGCGCGCAAATCCAAGGCGAAGACCAAGCCAAAGGTTAAGCCAAGGGCCAAATCGAGGACCAAGCGCAAGGTCAAAGCCGCGTCACCGGGTCTCGGCGAGCGGATTTCCGGCGCTTATCATGCGGTTGTCGATACCGTAAAAGGCACCGGCACACTGCGCGACAAGCTCGAGCGGCCTGGCACATCTGAATCCGAATAGACCGGCACGAGAGCGTTTTCGAGCGAAGTGGATACCGGCCTTCGCCGGCCATAGCCGGCTTCAGCCGGCGACGGCCGGTTCGCGTCAAGAAAACGCGTCAAAACAAACCGCTGGAGCCCCGTCTTTGATTCCATCAAGCCGGAAAGGCTCTAGCGGGAACACGGCCATCGCTGGTGCGTTATTGTTTCGGCTCTTGTCCGTCAATTCCTGCCCGTCAATTAAGGAACGCCGCTTGGTCAACATCATGAATGCCTGGTTCGAGGCGGCGCGGTTCGTGGCAGACAGCCAGAGTGTCGTCGCGATGCGGCTGATGCGGATCGCCGAGGGCGGACCGCACGCCTCCACCGAAGCGACCCGGATGATTGCCGAGAAAGTCGCCGCTTTCACCGAGGCGCAGGGCGCCGTCCTCAGCGCCTTGGCGACCGGCGGGAGCTTTCAGACCGCGGCGACCAGGGCCTATGCCCCCTATCGGCGCGCGGTGCGCGCCAACCGGCGACGGCTGGGCACCTGAAGTCTTACGATAGCGCCGGTTATTTTTGGCGGCGGGCCTGGGCGATAACCTCGGCGACGCGGCTTTGCACCCGCCGGTCGAAGAATGGATCGTCGAGATCGTGCGGGCGGCGGGCGGCCGGGTCGTGAACGATCACCGCGTCAGCCGGCAGCGGCGCGGATTTGGCCCACAGGCCACGCACCAGCTGCGACATGCTCGGAACTGGCTTGGCCTGGACAATATCGGCTTTCACAGGCGGGATACGGGCCTGCTTGCACGCGGCGGGGCTGGACATGAATCGCGCCCTTTCATGGTGGTGATACCTACCAACCGACGGCGGGGCCGAAAGTTCCGCTTGCGGACGATCCGGCTCAGCGGCCGGGCGACGCCGCCGAACCCGGTTTGAAGCCGGTGCCGCCGCAACGCTGGCATTTCATTTTCTTGTCGCCGACCTTCAGCAGCCCCTTGCCTTCGCAGTTCTTGCACTTTTGTTTCTTCTTGGGCGTGACCTGCATGGCTTTTCAGCTCCTCGGTTATGCAAAGCCATGCCTACGCCGGGCGGCTGGGGAAAGCCATGCGGCGCGCCGTTTTACCTCTCCCGCGTGATCGGCGGATTTGTTATCGATTGATTCGCCGCAAGCGCCGGCGGGGTCGAAAACAGCACGATGCTTCTGGTCAAAACCTATCTGGACAGAAGCCCGATCCACGGCCTGGGCGTCTTTGCCGGCGAGTTCATCGCCAAGGGCACCAAGATCTGGCGCTTCGTCGAGGGTTTCGATCGTTGCTATTCGCCGAAGCAATTCGCCAAATTGCCCAAACCGGCCCGCGATTATCTCAAGGAATATGCCTATCGCGTCGACGGTGAAATCCTGTTCACTGTCGACAACGATCACTACATCAACCACTCGGACAGCCCGAATACCTTTTTGCGTGGCGGCTACACCATCGCCGCGCGCAACATTGCCAAGGGCACCGAGATCACCAACGATTACCGCGAATTCGATCCAGGCCTTTGCGCGGCATTCCTGACGCCGCCGCCGGCGAAGCCCCCCAAAAGTTGCGGGAAATCTGTAAAGAAATAGCGGACCTATGTGGGTCTTGCCGTTGATCTAACGCAAGGCGGCCGGTTGCGGGGCATGCACGATTACTGTGCATTTTTCCTCGGATGGAGGGCGCCATGCCCAACCGCGACAGCACACAGCCGCACTACCCCGTAATCGATATGGTGCTCAATTCGATTGCTGATTGGGTGAACAATTATCGCTATGTGGTCGGCGCCGGTGGCGGCCTGAGCCGCTGCGACCGCGACGAGGTCGCGCAGATCGCCAACGACATCGGCATATCGCCGGGCGAATTGCAGGAGCTGTCGAGGAAAGGCCCGGGCTCGGCCGATCTGTTGCTGAAAATGTTGACGGCGCTCGGTGTCGATCCGAAGGCGCTGAGCGACAAAGAGCCGCTGGTCATGCGCGACCTGCAGCGCCTATGCACGACCTGCGCCGACAAGGGTCGTTGTTCGCACGAACTGGCCGACGGCACGGCGAAAGCTCACTTCCACGAATTCTGTCCGAACGCCTTCACGCTCGACGCTTTGTTCGCTGACAAGGGCAAGACCTCCGCGCATTGAGCGGCGGCGGCGTGTTGCGCATAAAGCTTTGTAGGGTGGGCTAAGCGAAGTGAGCCCGCCGACAAATTCGATTATTTTGGTGGGCTCGGCGCGGAGCCTGTGCCCGGACGGCGCAAAGCGCCGATCCGGGTGCGCCTTAGCCCACCCTACAGAAATGTACTGAATCAATTCCGCTCGAGCTTGTGCAACACCGCATCGAGTTGATCGAGATCCTTGTACTTGATGTGCAGCGTGCCGCTCTCGCCTTTGTGGTCGACGCTGACGGCAAGACCAAGCGCATCGGACAGCCGCTTCTCCAGCGCGCGGGTATCGGCGTCCTTTGCCGGCGCCATTTTGGCGCGATCCTTTTTCAGTTGCTGGTCCATGGTCGCGTCGCCGGGCTTCGCGTTATCCTCGCGCACCCACTCCTCGAGCTGGCGTACGCTGTAGCCCTCGTCGATCGCCATCTCGGCGAGAATTTGCGCGTTGATGTGGCCGATGAGCAGCCGCGCATGACCGGCCGACAGTTTGCCGTCGCGCACCAGTTTCTTGACCGGCTCGGGCAATTTCAAGAGCCGCACCAGATTGGCCACATAAGGCCGGCTCTTGCCGACGATCTGCGCCACTTGTTCCTGCGTATGATTGCACTGCTCCATCAGCGCGACATAGCCGGCGGCTTCCTCGATCGGATTGAGATCTGCGCGCTGGACGTTTTCAATGATGGCGAATTCAAGCGACTGGATATCGGTGGCGTCGACAATAGCGATCGGCACTTCGTGCAGACCGGCGCGCTGCGCCGCGCGCCATCGCCTTTCGCCGGCGATGATCTCGAAGTTCTTTTCATTGGCGAGCTGGCGCACCACGATCGGCTGAATGATGCCGCGCTCTTTGATCGATTCGGTCAGTTCCTCGAGTTCGGCTTCGGTGAAGCTGCGGCGCGGGTTGCGCGGATTGGCGACGAGATTTTCGATCGGCGCCTTGCGCGGCTTGCGCGCGGTGTCGGTCGACGGCGATTCCTCGGCGACCTCACCCATCAGTGAGGCCAGGCCGCGTCCCAATCGTGAATGATCCGCCATCGCCGCAGCTCCCGAAACTCTGGTCACGCATAGCCTCTTGAAAATAAAATAGTGTCGTTGCTTTTCTTGTTTATCCCTCCCCTGCAAGGGGAGGGTGGCGAGCGTAAGCGAGGCGGATGGGTTTTGCTCTCGATTAGACTTAACCCCACCCCGATCCTCACTGCGTTCGGATCGGTCCTCCCCTTGCAGGGGAGGGATAAAGGGCTATCCCGCCTGCAACGCCCGCTCGCGCTGGATGATCTCGGTGGCAAGCCGCAAGTAAGCTTCGCTGCCGACGCATTTTAAATCATAGACCAGCACCGGCTTGCCGTAGGACGGCGCTTCGGAAATGCGGACGTTGCGCGGGATCATCGTGTCGTAAACCTTCGTCCCCATGAACTGGCGCACATCGGCGACGACCTGGTTGGAGAGGTTGTTGCGCGAGTCGTACATGGTCAGCACGATGCCGTGGATCGACAGAGTCGGATTGAGCGTCTTCTTCACTTCCTCGACAGTCTTGAGCAATTGCGACAGGCCTTCGAGCGCGAAGAACTCGCATTGCAGCGGCACCAGAATCGAGTCGGCGGCGGCCATCGCGTTCACCGTGATCAGGTTGAGCGACGGCGGGCAATCGACCAGCACGTAGGTGAAATGGAAGGCGGGCGTACCCTTGTTGATGTCGCCGAGCGCGACGCGCAGGCGGAAAGCACGATCCTTCTGCTGGCCGATTTCAAGCTCGAGGCCGGACAGGTCCATGGTCGAGGGCGCGATGTGGAGCTGCGGCACGCCGGTTGGAATAACCGCGTCGCGCATCGGCGCCTGGCCGGTCATCACGTCATAGGTCGACGTCCGGCGCGCCTTCCGCTCGATGCCGAGGCCGGTCGATGCATTGCCCTGCGGATCGAGGTCGACGATCAGGACGTGCTCGCCGATGGCGGCAAGCGCGGTGCCAAGATTGATCGCTGTGGTGGTCTTGCCGACCCCGCCCTTCTGGTTGGCAATGGCCAGGACGCGCGGGCGTCCGCCATCGGAAGATAGCGCGGGTTTGCCGAAGGGGATGACTTGCGACTCGGCGCCATATCCGGGGCCGCTCGGCGGGAGAGTGGGTGTGTCGTTCATTGGCCTAGTTTCCGTTTTTGCCGCGCACTATTTCGGTTCAAGTCCCCGGACGATGACGATGCAGCCGTCGGGACTCGTCTTGCTTGCCACGGTCGTAGCGTTGATATTCCAATATTTAGCGGCTTCGGTCAATTCTGCCGCTACATCTAGTCCTTTCGGGAATAGGCCAATGGCCCCCCGCTTGATCAGAGCAAACGCCTGATCGCACAGGACTTTCAATGGGGCCAACGCCCGCGCGGAGACAACGTCCACGCTGTTCACAGGGCTCAATGTATATTTTTCGACCCGGTCCATATGGACTTGCGCAGGCACGCCGGTGATGCGGATGGCCTCGCGCAAGAAAGCTGCTTTTTTGCCATTACTTTCAATGAGATGGACGATAGCGTCGGGCTTCTCCGCGAGCGCGCAGGCGATCGGGATGGCGGGAAATCCGCCGCCGGAGCCAAAGTCAACCCAGACCCGCGCATCCGGCGCCAGATCGAGCAGTTGAAGCGAATCGGCAACGTGCCGGGTCCAGATCGTCGGGATTGTCGATGGCGCGATCAGGTTGGTTTTTTGTTGCCACTGCAGCAACAGGTCGACATAGAGCTCAAGACGCCGCTTCGTTTCACGTGAAACAGGCGTGATCTTGAAGGCGCGCGCCTTATCGGCGGCGAGATCGAGCCCCTGGCCGGCTTTGCTCACGCGCTTTTCGTCGCGGGCCGCTTGCCGCGGCCGCGCTTCACATAGGCCACCAGCAAAGTCAGCGCCGCCGGCGTCACGCCGTTGATCTTGGCCGCATGGCCGATCGTCCGCGGCCGGCTGGCGTTCAGTTTTTGCCTGGCCTCGTTCGAGAGGCCGGGCAAAGTCGCGTAATCGATATCGGCCGGTAGGATGAAGCTCTCGTCCCGACGATAGGCGGCGATATCGGCGGCCTGACGGGCGAGATAGACATCGTATTTGGCGTCGGTCTCGAGTTGTTCGGCTATTTTCGTTGGAAGCGCGCCGAGCTGCGGCCAGAATTTGGCCAGATCGGCGATGCCGATATGCGGATACGACAATAGCTCAAACGCCGTCCGGCGCTGGCCGTCCTTGTTGAGCGTCAGACCGTGGACCTCGGCTTCCTTCGGAGATAGCGAGACCGAATTCGCAAAGCTACGGGCGTCCTTCAGGGCGATTGATTTTGTGCCGTACTGGGAGGCCCTTTCGCTGCCAACGCAACCAATGGCGATGCCTTTGTCGGTCAAACGCTGGTCGGCATTGTCGGCGCGCAGATGCAGCCGATATTCGGCGCGCGATGTGAACATCCGATAGGGCTCATTGACGCCACGAGTCGTGAGATCGTCGATCATCACACCGATATAGGATTGAGCCCGGTCGAACATGATCGGCGCACTGCCGGAGGCCACCGCCGCTGCATTTAGACCAGCCAGAAGTCCCTGCGCCGCAGCTTCTTCATAGCCCGTCGTACCGTTGATCTGGCCGGCCAGGAACAACCCCGGCAGCCGCTTGGTTTGAAGGGTCGGCTCCAGTTCGCGCGGATCGACGTAATCGTATTCGATGGCATAGCCGGGCCGCACGAACCTGGCCTTTTCCAGCCCTGGAATGGTCGCGACGATGGCGTGCTGGACCTCTTCCGGCAGTGATGTCGAGATGCCGTTCGGATAGACGGTCGTATCGTCGAGACCTTCCGGCTCCAGGAAGATCTGGTGGCCGTCGCGCTCGCCGAATTTGACGATCTTGTCCTCGATCGAGGGGCAATAGCGCGGCCCGGTCGAAGCGATCTGGCCTGAATACATCGGCGAACGATGGACGTTGGCGCGGATGATCTCATGCGTCGCCGAAATCGTGCGGGTAATGCCGCATTCGATCTGCGGCGTGGTGATTTTCGCAGTGAGCATCGAAAAGGGCTCCGGGACGTCGTCGCCGGGCTGCATCTCCAAACTCTTCCAATCGATGGTCGTGCCGTCGAGGCGCGGTGGCGTGCCGGTCTTGAGGCGGCCAAGCGTAAAGCCGTAGCGCTCAAGGGTCGCGGACAGACCCATCGCCGGTGCTTCGCCGACGCGGCCGGCCGGAATCTGCGTTTCGCCGATATGGATGAGGCCACGCAGGAATGTACCGGTGGTCAGAACCACCGAGGCGCAGCCGATGTCACGGCCGTCGGCCAGCTTGAGGCCACAGACGCGGCCATTGGCGAGCAAAAGATCGTCCGCCTCTGCCTCGATCACGGTCAGGTTCGGAATCGCGCTGATTTCGGCCTGCATGGCCTGGGCATAGAGCTTGCGATCCGCCTGGGCGCGCGGACCGCGCACAGCAGGGCCCTTGCGGCGGTTGAGAACCCGGAACTGGATGCCGCCTTTATCGGCCACGCGACCCATCAGGCCGTCGAGCGCGTCGATTTCACGAACCAGATGGCCCTTGCCGAGCCCGCCAATGGCCGGATTGCAAGACATGGCGCCGACCGTCGCGAACCGATGCGTGACCAGCGCCGTACGCGCGCCCATCCGCGCAGCAGCGGCCGCGGCCTCGCAGCCGGCATGGCCGCCGCCGATTACGACAACGTCGAACTGGTTTGAATTACTTGCCATTGGAAGCGGCTTTGTAGCGGAGGAAGCCGCGAGGGTCAAAATTCCGGGCGTCGCAAATGTTTCACGTGAAACAAGCCGCCGTTCGCGTCAAAAACACCTATTTACCGATGCAGAAATCCCGGAAAATGACGTCCAAAACATCCTCAACATCAACCCGGCCGGTGAGCCGGCCAAGCGCCTGCGCGGCAGACCGAAGTTCCTCAGCCAGCAAATCCTCGGCTCCCACTAAAGCCTCCGCCCGCTGAAGCGCACTCAGACACCCATCAAGCGCTTCGCGATGCCGGGTCCGCGTTACCAGCGATTGCTCGGCGCCCGCCAGAAATGTGCTTGCAAAGCGCTCCAGTTGAGCCAGCAGAACGTCAAGCCCTTGCCCAGTGTAAAGTGAAACAGCGAACTCATGTTCGTAATAAATGATTCTTGATTCTTTTCTTAGTGGGTCGGTCTGTTCGAGGGGGTCTTTCATGCCGATTCCGGGTTCGGCTTTCTGTTCATTTCTTTCCGTTGACCCGAAATTCACATCACTTAACAGAAGCTTAGTAGATGGCAATCCGTGTTCATTCTTATCGATAGTTATAGATTTCGCGCTATTCTTTGTAACCCCTTGTTCCAGCAAATCTATTTTATTCAGCACGCGCCAAGGCCGCGTCGCGCGCGTGCCATCCGGCTCACCATCCGGCCCCGGCGCGCTCGCATCGACCACCCACAGAACCAGATCGGCCGCCGCCGCTCGCTCACGCGCGCGCCGCACGCCTTCCAGCTCTACCGGATCGGACGTCTCGCGGATGCCCGCCGTATCGAGCAAGGTCACCGGCAGACCGCCGAGATCGAGATGCACCTCGATGATGTCGCGCGTCGTGCCGGCATAAGGCGACACGATCGCCACTTCTCGCCGGGCTAGGCGATTGAGCAGCGTCGACTTGCCGGCGTTAGGCGGCCCGGCGATCGCCACCACCAGACCTTCGCGCAGGCGCTCGCCGCGGCGGCCATCGGCCAGCGCCGCGGCGATCTCGTCCTTCAGCTCGCGGGAGATTTTCAAAGCCGGCGCGACCAGTTCCTCCGGCACATCGGCTTCATCGGAAAAATCGATACGCGCCTCGACCAAAGCCAGCGCCTGGATCAACCTTTGGCGCCAGGTCTCGGCGCGGTTGCCGAGCAGGCCCTTCATCTGGCGGAACGCCTGGCGGCGCTGGCCTTCGGTTTCGGCGCCGACCAGATCGGCCAGGCCTTCGACGGCGGTGAGATCGAGCTTGCCGTTCTCGAAACCGCGCCGGGTGAACTCACCGGCCTCCGCCATGCGCAGGCCGTCGATCCGCGCCAGCGCATCGAGAATCGCCGCGATCACCGCGCGGCCGCCATGCGCCTGCAACTCGGCGACGTCCTCGCCGGTCTCGCTGTGCGGCGCCGGAAACCACAGCACCAGCGCTTCGTCGATGATTTCGCCCGTGCGGGAATCGCGGATACGGGCGAGCCCGGCTTTTCGCGGCTCAGGGATCTTGACGCCGAGCGCGGTCAGCGCATCGCCCGCGCGCGGCCCGGAAATGCGGATGACGGCAATCGCCACCGGCGGCCGGCCGGAGGAGAGGGCGAAGATGGTGGGGCGGTCGGACATGAAGGGCGACGGAAGCGCCGCAGGAACGGCAGGTCAAGACCCGGCCGGCAATAGTGTTTCGTCCCACCGCGCGAACAACATACACTAATATGATGGCACGCCCCCGAATTGGCCTTGCACTCGGCAGCGGATCGGCTCGCGGCTGGTCTCATATCGGCGTCATAGAAGCCCTACAAAAAGCGGGGATCATACCTGACATCGTTTGCGGCACATCGTTCGGCGCGATCGTCGGCGCAGCGTTTGTCACCAATCAGCTTGCGGCCCTCAAGACCTTCGCCGAGGCCCTGACCTGGCGCGAGATCGTCAACCTGCTCGATGTCGGCATCTCCGGCGGCGGATTGATCAACGGCAAGCAAATTGTGGAACTTCTGCACACGCTGAACATCGATACCACTATCGAGAAATGTGCCACGCCATTCGCGGCGATCGCCACCGACCTTGAGACAGGCCGCGAAATCTGGCTACGGGAAGGGCCTATCGACCAAGCCGTGCGCGCCTCGATCGCATTGCCAGGAATTATCAGTCCAGCGCGTAATGGCGACCGCTGGCTGGTGGATGGAGGTCTGGTCAATCCAGTTCCGGTGTCGGCGTGCCGGGCCCTCGGCGCCGACGTCGTGATCGCAGTCGATCTCAACGGCGATATCATAGGCAGGCGGTTCAAGGTCGAGGCCACCAGACCCAGATTCGGCGGCCTCACCGCCATGTCGCCGGAATTCCTGAACCGATTGATCGATCAGATTCCCGCCGGCATCAGAAGTCAGGCCTCCGTCATCGCTCTCAAGCTGCTGGAATCGGCGCCTACAAGTCCGGGCTATTTCGACGTTCTCGCCAACTCGATCAACATCATGCAGGATCAGATCACCCGATCGCGGCTGGCCGGCGAGCCGCCGCACGTCATGCTGATTCCACGGCTGGCCCATATCGGCCTCATGGAGTTTCATCGCGCGTCCGAAGCCATCGCTGAAGGCCATGCCTGCGTCGAGCAGGCGATGCCTACGCTGCGCCGATACGTTAAGGACGACTGACTCCCGCGCTTCACTTTGCTAGACTGTGCCCAATAAAAAAAACCGGGAGGACACCATGAAAGCCCGACTCGTAACGCTCGTCGCCGTGACGCTTAGCTGCGCTTCCTTCGCCTCGGCGGCGCAGGCCGCCGATCCTTACGGCAACTGGACGCGGCCTTCGACCGGCACACAAGTCAACTTCTACAATTGCGGCGGCAAGCTGTGGGGATGACGACTGCTGATGACGGACGCGCGCTTGCGCGATAGAAATACTGATGTCCTCCTCCCCCACCACCACGCACCTCAATCGCCTCGCTCTGGCGACCTCACCCTACCTGCTCCAGCACCAGCACAACCCGGTCGACTGGTGGCAATGGGGGCCCGAGGCTTTGGCGGAAGCCAAACGGTCGAACCGGCCGATCATGTTGTCGATCGGCTATGCCGCCTGTCACTGGTGCCATGTGATGGCGCACGAGTCGTTCGAGGACGACGCTACCGCGCGGGTGATGAACGAGCTGTTCGTCAATATCAAAGTCGACCGCGAGGAGCGGCCGGACATCGACCAGATTTACATGAACGCGCTGCATCTCTTGGGCGAGCAGGGCGGCTGGCCCTTGACCATGTTTCTGACGCCTTTGGGCGAGCCTGTGTGGGGCGGCACTTATTTTCCGAAGGAATCGAAATACGGCCGGCCGGCCTTCACCGACATTTTGCATGAAGTGTCGCGCCTGTTCCGCGACGAGCCGCAGAAAATCGAGCAGAACCGCGCCGCGTTGCTGACGCGGCTGGCCGACCGCGCACGGCCGGAAGGCAAGGTGACGTTCGGGCTTAAAGAACTCGACGGCGCAGCCAAGCAAGTGGGCAATGCCTTCGACACGGTGCATGGCGGCCTGCGCGGCGCGCCGAAATTTCCGCAACCGTCGATTCTGGAAATGCTGTGGCGGGCGGGATTGCGCTCCGGCGACGTGCGCTTTTTCGAGACCGTCGAGCATACGCTTGAGAGAATGAGCGAAGGCGGCATCTACGATCACCTCGGCGGTGGCTTCTCACGCTATTCGGTCGACGACAAATGGCTGGTGCCGCATTTCGAGAAGATGCTGTACGACAATGCGCAGTTGTTGGAGTTGCTTGCGCTGGCCTGGCAGCGCAGCGGGAATGAATTGTTCGCCTCGCGCGCGCGCGAAACGGTCGCCTGGCTCCAGCGCGAGATGACCACGCCGCAGGGCGCGTTTTCCGCCGCGCTCGACGCCGATAGCGAAGGTGAGGAAGGGAAGTTCTATGTCTGGTCGAAGAACGAGATCATCGAACTGATCGGCCCGGAAGCCGGCGGCTTCTTCATGCGCCATTACGACGTCAGCGACGAAGGAAATTTCGAAGGCCACAATATTCTCAACCGCTCGACTGCGCCGCCGCGCTCCGAAGCTGATGAAGAACGGCTGAAGGCGCTTCGCGCCATTCTGCTCGATGCGCGAGCGGCGCGGGTGCGGCCGGGCCTGGATGACAAGATCCTGGCCGACTGGAACGGGCTGACGATCGCCGCGCTGGTGAATGCCGGGATCATTCTTGACGACCCGTCATGGCTGGCAATGGCGAGCCGCGCTTTCGACTTCATCGCCGCGTCGATGACCAGGGGAGATCGTCTCGGTCACTCATGGCGCGGCGGGCAACTTCTGTTTCCCGGACTGGCGTCCGATTTCGCCGCCATGATCCGCGCCGCCTTGGTCTTGTTCGAGGCGACCGGCGAAAAGCGCTATCTCGATCAGGCAGTGAGGTGGCAGGGCGCATTCGACACGCATTACGCCGACGCCGAGACCGGCGGCTATTACTGGTCGGCCGATGACGCCGGCGATCTCATCCTGCGGCCGCACTCAACCGCCGACGACGCCACGCCCAATCCAAACGCGGTGGCGGCGCAAAATCTCGTGCGGCTTGCCGTGCTGACCGGCGACGATCAATCGCGAACCCAAGCCGATCGCCTGCTCGAGGGCATTCTGGCGGTCGCCGCGCGCAACATGTTCGGCCATGTCGCGCTGCTCAATGCGCTCGATTTGCGCCTGCGCGCCGCCGAGATTGTCTGCACCGGGCCGGACGCCGAGCGCTTCGCGCAGGCGGCGCTGAAGCTGCCCTTTGTCGATCGCATCGTGCTGCGGGCCGTTTCATCGGCAGATTTGTCCGCGTCGCATCCGGCGCAGGACAAGCTGAAAGCCGTTTCCGGCAGCGCCGCCTTCGTTTGTGTCGGTGAACGCTGTTCACTGCCGGTCTCGAAGCCCGGGGACATTGCGCTGGTAGTCGCGGCCATGCGGCGCTAGTTCAGCATCTGTGATTGTCATCGTCCGCGAAGGCGGACGATCCAGCACTTAATGAAGAAAGGGCTGGGTCCCCGCTTTCGCGGAGACGACGATCTTTAGCCAGTCCGCCGCAACGGCGCATCCTTCGCCAGCCATTTACTCCACGGCGCCGGGGCGATCAGGCCCTTGCTGATCTGCACCGGCCAGATTGAATTCTGCGCGTCCATGCGCCCGATGACCGACGGCTTGTGCAGATGCTGCGTCTCCGCATCGAGCCGCACGTCGAAGCCCGACGGCGCGCGAATGCCGCGGCCGGCGAGTGCGCGGCGCACGGCTTGCGTTTCGGTAGTTCCCGCCGCCGCGACGCTTTGCGCCCAAAGGTGGAAGCCGATCCAGCTTGCTTCCATCGGATCGTTGGTGATGGCGCGCGGATCGCCGGTGAAACCGCGCCACTCGGCGATGAAAGCCCGGTTTTCCGCCGTGTCTATATTCTGCAGATAATTCCACGACACCATGTGGCCGATCAGATTGCGCTCGGCCAGTGCCGGCAATTCCGCTTCGCCGAGCGACAGGCTCATCACCGGCAGAATGTCGGCATCGAGGCCCTGCCGGGCGCGTTCGCGGAAGAAATGCACGTTCGAGTCGCCGCTCAGCGTTGCGACGATGACGCCATCGCGGCCGGCGAATTTGCGGATGTGCTGAACGGTATCGCCAAACCGCGTTTCGCCGAACGGCACATATAGCTCGTCCACCGCGTCGGCGGCGACGCCACGACTGGCCAGATAGTTGCGAATGATGGCGTTGGTGATGCGCGGATAGACATTGTCGGTGCCGAGCAGGAAGAACCGCCGCCGGCCGAGCCCGATGAGATGATCGACCGCCGGCAGTGCCTGCTGCTGCGGCGTCGCGCCAGTGTAAATGACATGCGGCGATTGCTCCTCGCCCTCATACTGGCTCGGATAAAACAGCAGGCCGTTATACTTCGCCAGCACCGGCAGCACCTGCTGGCGCGAGGCCGACGTCCAGCAGCCGAAGATCGCCGCGACCTTGTGATCGCGCAACAGCGCCTCGGCCTGGCCCGCATAGGCGCCGACATCGGAGCGCGGGTCCATGATCGCGGCCTCGACCGGACGGCCAAGCAAGCCGCCAGCCTGGTTCAATTTCTCGATCAGCATGACCAGAATCTGCTGCAACGGCCGCTCGCTGCCGGTCAGCGTGCCCGACAAGGAATGCAGAATGCCGACCTTGATCGAGCCGTGATCAAGATCGCTGAAGTAGCGGCTGACCGAAGCGGTCAGGGATTGCGCGCGTACGATCAGATCGTCGGCGGTTTCCAGCACGGCGTCACCGGCTTGCGCGACGTCGCTGACCACCGCGCGGATGCCGGGCAGCGCTTCGCCGACTGTCGCGGCAACCTTGTTGGCCTCTGTGCCGATGCGATCGAGCTTGACGATCTGCTGCTCCATCAACCGCGTCACATTCTCATTGACGTGACTCATGGCGGCGACACTCTTGTCGACGGCGAGAATGGCGTCGGCGGCTTCCTTGACCGCATCCTGAATGCCGTGAATCTGCGCGCTGACTTCCTTGGTCGCGGTTTCGGTGCGGCGCGCCAGTTCCTTGACCTCCGCCGGCCACCACGGCAAAGCCGCGGCCGGACTCACCCGCGCGCGCCGCCTCGATCGCGGCGTTGAGCGCCAGCAACGAGGTCTGCCCGGCGATCGCCTGGATCATCTTGATGACCTGCTCGATGCGGCCGGCCGCTGCGTCAAGGTTGCGCATGGTCTCGTCGGCGCGGGCGAGTTCGGTGACGGTGCGGCCGGTGGCGGCGCGCGCTTCGTCGACCTGGCGGTTGGAATCGATCACCAAAGTTTGCACATCGCGCGCGGCCGCGGCGACATCGGCAACATCGGCTGCCGCCTGCGCCGCCGCGTCGGCGGAGCTCGCCACCTGCTGCGCCATCTGCCGGTTCGTATCCGCCAGTTCGGCGGCGGTGCCACGAATGCGTTCGCCGGCGCTGGTGAAGGCGCTGACGACTTCGTCGACCGCCTGACGGAAACTGCCGGTGAAGAATCGCCGGCCCGCATGATGCAGGCGCGCCTCGGTCTCGCGGCGCCCTTGATCCACCACCAGCGTATCGGCCTCGATCAAGGCGCCGCGAATTTTCGCCGCGGCGTCATTGAAGTCGCGGATCGCGCCGTCGCCGCCGGGGTCGGCCAGGCTGGTATAGCGGTCGCCAGCGGCGATCTTGCCGATCGAGCCGATGATTGCCGCCAGTCTGGACTCCGCCAGCCAACCGACCGCCAAGGCGCCGATCAGACCAACGGCCAATGCCGAAGGAACCGAGGCCGACAGCTGAAGCATCGCAACGACGACAGCGCAGACAATAAAAACCGGAACCGCGATCCACAGCGCCGGTCGCGGGATTCGATGGCGGCTAGCGGCTGACATTGCAAACTCGGTGAAGGAAAATACCTCTCACCAAATTGTTCGGATTTTGTTTCCAAATCCTTTCGCGGTTGCGAAAAGGCCGCATGAATAAACGGCAAATGCGCACAAAGATTGTGCGCTCGTCGCAAGCGCTAATTGTTGGCGTCGCTGTTACGACCTTTGACTTTTGTCCAGTCCGTCGCCGCGACCTCCTCCTTGATCCAGCGACGAAAACCTTCGGCGGCCGCGCTGGCTTTGCGTCCCTTCGGCCAGACCAGATGAAAGGCGCGGCCCGAAGGCAAAGCCTGCTTCACCGCGATGACAAGCCGGCCGGTACGCAGGCCATCATAAGCCAGAAGATCGTGCGCGAGCAGAACGCCGGCGCCTTCACCGGCGGCATCGAGTGCATGGTCGGCGCTGTTGAAATGCAGCCCGCGCCGCAAATCCACATCGGCAACGCCGGCGGCGCTGAACCATTCGCTCCAGTTCGGTGCCCGCACGCGCGGACTGAGCGACTCGTCATGAATCAAGGGCAGGCGCGCAAGATCCTTCGCGTTCTTCACTGGCCCGTATTTCTCGATCAATCGCGGACTGCACACCGCCACCAGCGAAATGTCGATGAACTTCTCGAAATGCAGCGCCGGATCAATCGGCGGATTGACCGGCATGTTGCGCACCGCGATGTCGACGCCATCGGTCTCGAAATTGGCATTGTTCAGCGACGACGAAATCCGCACATCGATGTCGGCATAGTCGTTGCTGAATCGATAGAGCCGCGGCGCCAGCCACTTCGATGTCAGGCCCGGGGACGTGCTGACGACCAGAATATTGCTCGCTTTCACGGTGTCCAGGCTGGCGACCGCGTCGCGAATTTGGCCAAACCCGACTTGCAGGCCCGGATAGAGCTGCCGTCCGGCGGCGGTGAGTGCGATCGCCCGCACCTTCCGCTCGAACAGCTTGACGCCGAGCAGTTCCTCGAGCCCGCGAATCTGATGGCTGAGCGCGCCGGCGGTGACGTGAAGTTCTTCCGCCGCCCGCGTCAGGCTGAGATGACGCGCGGCGGCTTCAAAAGCGCGCAAGGCGGACAGCGAGGGTGCCGGAATATGCATGAGATTTACTCAACTATCGGCTGAGAACTTATCCTTTGTCAACGAGCCGAAACGAGCCGATTTTCCACTCAATAGTTGAGGCTGGCTCATATGGAGCCACTAATAAAGGAGAATGGCCATGTCCTCTGTTGCCTATCAGCCCGCTTTTCACGCGCCAGCCGCCCCTGCGCCGGCCACGATCAAGACGCGCAGGAGCCCGTGGCGCTGGCTCTATGACGCCGTGATGATGTCGCGCGATCGGCAAACCAAGCACGAGGTTGACCGCCTGGTCGGCTGGCGTGGCGGCACCTTCACCGACGCCCTGGAGCGCGAAATCGCCGAGCGGTTCTATTCAAGCGATTCGAATTTCCGGCGCTGAACCCAAGGCACAAAAAAGATCGCCCGCGCGAAGCGGGCGATCCAATTTCGCTTGCCAACCAAGCGGCCCGCTTTAGGTATTCATCGACTCGAAGAACTCGGCATTGCTCTTAGTGTTGCGCAGCTTGTCCAAGAGGAAGTCGATAGCGTCCATCGTGCCCATCGGATTGAGGATGCGGCGCAGTACATACATTTTCTTGAGCACGGCCGGTTCGGTGAGCAGCTCTTCCTTGCGGGTGCCGGAGCGCGTGATGTCCATAGCCGGGAAGGTGCGCTTGTCGGCCACCTTGCGGTCGAGGATGAGTTCCGAGTTGCCGGTGCCCTTGAACTCTTCAAAGATCACTTCGTCCATGCGCGAGCCGGTATCGATCAGCGCGGTGGCGATGATGGTCAGCGAACCGCCTTCCTCGATGTTGCGCGCGGCGCCGAAGAAACGCTTCGGCCGCTGCAAGGCATTGGCATCGACACCGCCGGTAAGCACCTTGCCGGAGGACGGCACGACGGTGTTGTAGGCACGTCCGAGGCGCGTGATCGAATCGAGCAGGATGACGACATCGCGGCCATGTTCGACCAGACGCTTGGCCTTTTCGATCACCATTTCGGCAACGGCGACGTGGCGTGTCGCCGGTTCGTCGAAGGTCGAGGACACGACCTCGCCCTTCACCGAACGTTGCATGTCGGTGACTTCTTCCGGACGTTCGTCGATCAGAAGCACGATCAGATAGCATTCCGGATGATTGGCGGTGATGGCGTGCGCGATGTTCTGCAGCAGCACCGTCTTGCCGGTGCGCGGCGGCGCGACGACCAGCGCGCGCTGTCCCTTGCCGATCGGCGCGACGATATCGATGACGCGGGCGGAGAGATCCTTCTTGGTCGGATCGTCGTGTTCCATGCGCAGCCGCGTATCGGGATAGAGCGGCGTCAAATTGTCGAAGTTGATCTTGTGACGCGCCTTCTCGGGGTCTTCGAAATTGATCGTGTTGACCTTGAGCAGCGCGAAATAGCGTTCGCCGTCTTTCGGCGAGCGTATCTGGCCTTCGACGGTATCGCCGGTGCGCAGGCCGAAGCGGCGGATTTGCGAGGGCGAGACGTAAATGTCATCGGGCCCGGAGAGATAGTTCGATTCCGGCGAGCGCAAAAAGCCGAATCCATCGGAGAGAACCTCAACGACGCCTTCGCCGATGATGTCGATTTCCTGGCTGGCGAGCTGCTTCAGGATGGCGAACATCAGTTCCTGCTTGCGCAAGGTGCTGGCGTTTTCGACCTGGTGCTCTTCGGCGAAGGATAAAAGTTCGGCAGGCGTCTTGGACTTGAGGTCCTGGAGTTTCATTTCCCGCATGCGGGTTAGGTCCTATGGGAATCCGGCGCGGGTCATAAAATACAAGACCGGGGCGGGCTAAAGAGAGGTAGGGATCGCAGGTCTGGATTGAAGGAGGGCGCTTTGGGAAGAGGTCCCAAATCGCTTTGGGAATTTGGCCCGATGCTTTCTACCGATCCGAACGATTCGGTTCCGGTACGCGACTGCATCCGCCTGCGTTCGTTGGGATGGTTGCAACATAAGAGACGCGGCGCTTGCGCGCAAGGGGTAGCCGCGACAGCGGCCGGAAGCGCGCATCCGTGGCGTCCGATGCCCGCTTTCTAGCGGGCCGCTCCGGTTAAAACCTAAAACGGCTTCACCACCACCAGAATGACGATGACGATCATCAATATCGTGGGTACTTCGTTGATTATGCGATAGAATCTCTGGGTGTGGAAGTTCCGGTTCATGCGGAAATCGACCGCCCATCGGCCCAGAAACGCGTGCATGCCGATCATCGCGACAACCAGCACCAGCTTGGCGTGAAGCCAGCCGGCACTCAGCCATTGTCCCTGCAGCATCAGGACGAAGCCAAGGATCAAGCTCACGCCCATCGCCGGACCCATGATGTATGTGAGCAAACGATGCTCCATCACCTCGAAGGTCTTAGCCTGTGTTGATCCCGCCTCCGCGGCGCAGTGATAAACGAACAACCGCGGCAGATAGAGCATGCCGGCCATCCACGAGATGACCGCGATGACGTGCAAGGCTTTGAGAAAGAGGTACATCGGTCGCCTGCCTCGCCGCCATCCTTCGAGACGCGGTCCTTCGGACCGCTCCTCAGGATGAGGTCCTCATGGTGAAGAGCGCAGCGAAGCTGCGCGTCTCGAACCATGGCTAAGGATCAAAGCGCGCGCAAATAAAATTATCCCCGTACCCGCTTCAACATCCGCTCCACATGCTCGATCGGCGTTGCGGGCAGAATGCCGTGGCCGAGGTTGAAGATCAGCGGGCCGTCGGCCAGGGTCATGACGTCGTCGACTTCGCGGTCGAGGGCCGCGCCGCCGGCCAGCAAGGCCAGCGGATCGACATTGCCCTGCACCGCGACATGCGGCTGCAAAATATCGCGCGCCAGACTGCGCGGGAACATCCAGTCAAGCCCTAGCCCATCAACGCCGGTGAGTTCAGCGTAAGGCAGCGCCATGGCGCCGGCGCCGCGCGGAAAGCCGATGATCTTGGTGCCTGGCATCTGCGCCCGCACGCCTTCGACAATCTTCTGTGTCGGCTGAATGCACCAGCGATCGAATTCTTCCGGCGGCAACACCCCTGCCCAGGTATCGAAAATCTGCACGACTTCCGCGCCAGCCTTCAACTGACCAACCAGATAATCGATCGATCCGCGCACCAGCCGCTCGATCAACCGCGAGAAATTCTCCGGATCGCGATAGGCAAACAGCCGCGCCGGCGCCTGATCCGGAGTGGCTTCGCCAGCAACCATATAAGTTGCGACTGTCCAGGGAGCACCGCAAAAGCCGATCAGCGTTGTCTTGTCGTCGAGCGCCGATTTAACCCGGCGCACCGTCTCATAGATCGGCGCCAGAATATTCGCATCGGCGCGATCATGCATGCCCTTGAGCGCTTCGCCGTCCCTCATCGGCTCGAGCTTTGGACCTTCGCCGGCGAGAAATTCCACCTTGCGGCCGAGCGCCAATGGCAGGATCAGAATATCGGAAAACAAAATCGCCGCATCAAAGCCGAACCGTCGGACAGGTTGCAGCGTTACCTCGGCAGCCAGTTCCGGATTGAAGCAAAGATCGAGAAATCCGCCAGCCTTCTCGCGAACCTGGCGGTATTCCGGCAAATAGCGTCCCGCCTGTCGCATCATCCAGACCGGCGGAATCTCTTCGCGCTGACCTTGCAGCACGCGAATAAGTGGCTTTATCCCCATGCCGGTGTTTTGAAGGGCTTCTTCCATAAAGACTCTTTAAGTTCTTTTTGTAGTGTTTATTAGGCTGTCGATTGGACTCATGACTTAGCATCACCATTCTGTCCACCGCTTGTCATTGATCTATCCAGAAGCCCGTCATTTCCACTCTCCAGCCGTCCACAGCGCAACCGGCCTTTTTATTGGGTTCTGGCGGTTTTTCCCGTTCCGTCCCCAACCCGCTTTCCACAATATGCCCCAGTGTCGTTACTGGCTTCCGGGATGTCGCCCCAGCGCCAGCCATGTGGACAAAAATTGACCTGCCCGGCCGCGCCCGCTTACATGGCTGCAATCGAGCCCGGTTCGTCCCCAGCTATCCACACAACTCGCGGCCGCTATACAGATGTCCAACACCGGCTACTTCCATCTGCATCTGGTCTCCGATGCCACCGGTGAAACACTGATTACCGTGGCGCGCGCCGCCGCCGCGCAATATGCCAATGTTTCGCCGGTCGAGCACCTGTACCCGATGGTGCGCTCGAAAAAACAGCTCGACCACGCGCTGGCCGAAATCACCGACGCGCCGGGCCTGGTTCTCTATACGCTGCTGGAAGAAGACCTGATCCAGTCGCTGGAAGATAAATGCCGGGAACTTGGTCTGCCCTGCATGTCGGTGCTTGGCCCGATCCTGCGCCTGTTCCAGTCCTATCTCGGCGCCGAGACCACACTGCGCGCCGGCGCCCAGCATGTTCTCAACGCCGAATATTTTCACCGCATCGATGCGCTCAATTTCAGCATGATGCATGATGACGGCCAGCATGTCGCCGGGCTGGAAGATGCCGACGTCGTCCTGATCGGCGTGTCGCGCACCTCGAAGACGCCGACCTCGATCTATCTCGCCAACCGCGGCGTCAAGACCGGCAATGTGCCGCTGGTGCCGGGCGTGCCGCTGGCGCCGGAAGTGGAACGATTGACGCGGCCGCTGGTCATCGGGCTTTACGCGAGCCCCGAGCGCATCGTGCAGATTCGCGAGAACAGGCTGCTTGGTCTGAATGCGCATCGCGACGACGATCAATATATCGACAAGACCGCGGTTGCCGAGGAAGTCGCCTATTCGCGCCGGCTTTGCAATAAGCATAATTGGCCGCTGATCGATGTCACCCGGCGTTCGATCGAGGAAACCGCCGCGGCGGTGATGAAGCTGTTGGGCGAGCGCCGGCGCCGGCCCATCTCCAGCTAGACTATCGTCGAGCTCTAAGGATCGTCATGCCGTTGTGGATTGCCTCGCAACCTTTGGTGCTCGCGTCGAGAAGCGATATCCGCGGCAAAATTCTGGCGGCGGCGGGTCTGCGCTTCGGCATCAGGCCGGCGCAGATCGACGAGCGCGCCACCGAGGCGAAAGCCGGCGGCCTTGATGCCGCCGCGGCAGCGGCGCTGCTGGCGCGCGCCAAGGCCGACGCGGTGGCGGCGACGCAGACCGGCCATCTCGTACTCGGCGCCGATCAGACCTTGGCGCTGGGTGACAAGCGTTTCAACAAGCCGGCCAACCGCACCGAGGCGGCGCAGCAACTGCGGGCGCTGCGCGGTCAGACGCACGCGCTGCATTCCGCCTTGGCGCTGGTCCAGGACGGCAAGGTTCTGTTTGAACTGGTCGATACCGCGCGGCTGACCATGCGCGATTTCTCCGACCGCTTTCTCGACGATTATCTCGACATGGCCGGCGATGTCGCGCTCGGCAGCGTCGGCGGCTATCAGCTCGAAGGTATCGGCATCCATCTTTTCGAGCGGGTCGAGGGCGACTACTTCACCATTCTCGGCCTGCCGCTGCTGCCGCTTCTAGCTTACTTGCGCAACAGGGGATTTGTCGATGGCTAAACCAGACGCGAAAGAAACATGTTCATCCTCGGTCTGACCGGCTCGATTGGCATGGGTAAAACCGCCACGGCGGCGATGTTCGCCGACGAGGGCGTGCCGGTGCATGACGCCGACGCGGTGGTGCATCGGCTTTACGACGGCGAGGCGACGCCTTTGATCGAGGCGGCGTTTCCCGGCACCACCAGCGGCGGCAAGGTCGATCGCGGCAAACTCGGCGAGCGTGTGCTCGGCGACAAGGACGCGATCGCGCGGCTGGAGCAGATCGTGCATCCTTTGGTGACCAAGGCGCGCGAACGCTTTGTCGCCGAGGCCGAGCGCAGTGGCGCGAAAGTCGCGGTTCTCGATGTTCCGTTGCTGTTTGAGACCGGCGGCGACAAACGCTGCGACGCGGTGGTCGTGGTATCCGCGCCCGCAGATGTGCAGCGGACCCGCGCCTTTGAGCGGCCCGGCATGAGCGAGGACAAGTTTTCGGCTATTCTGGCCAAGCAGATGTCGGATGCGGAAAAGCGCGCCCGCGCCGATTTCGTGGTGGATACGTCGCAAGGATTCGATTTCGCCCGCGCCCAGGTGCGTGAAATACTCAAGGCTGTCGTTACAATGCAGAAACGGCGGCACTGAGTCGCCCTTCAAAAAGCTCAACTGACATGCGCGAAATCGTTCTCGACACCGAAACCACCGGCCTTGATCCCAACAAAGGCGATCGTCTGGTCGAGATCGGCTGCATCGAACTTTTGAACCGGATTCCGACCGGGGCGACGTTTCACGCCTATCTCAATCCCGACCGCGACATGCCGGCGGAAGCCTTCGCCATTCACGGCCTGTCGATCGAGTTCCTGAAAACGCACAAGCGCTTTGCCGACGTGGTCGATGACTTTCTCGCTTTCATCGGCGACGACGCGCCTCTGGTCATTCACAACGCCAGCTTCGATCACGGCTTTCTGTGCGCCGAACTCAAGCGGCACAATCGGGCGCTGATTTCGCGCGACCGGCTGATCGATACGCTGGCGCTGGCCCGCCGCAAGCATTCGGCCGGGCCGTACAATCTCGATGCGCTATGCGGCAAATACGGCATCGACAATTCGCGGCGCACCAAGCATGGCGCCTTGCTCGATGCCGAGATCCTCGCCGAGGTCTATCTGGAGCTGATTGGCGGCCGGCAGGCGCAACTGGGTCTCGCCGAAAGCACGGGCGCGCGCAGCATTGGAGTCGATGGCGTGGCGGCGGTGCGGGCGCGGCCGGCGCCATTGACGTCGCCGCTCACCGATGCCGAGCGTGCCGCGCATGCGCAGTTCGTTGCGACACTCGGCGACAACGCCATCTGGCGGAATTATTTGTAGCTACTGCGCCGGCGCGTCGACCGGCGCCATCTGCGCCATTTTCTGCCGGTAAAGCGCGACAAAATCGACCGGGTCGAGCAGTAGCGGCGGGAAGCCGCCATTGCGCACGGTGGTGGCGATGATCTCGCGGGCGAACGGGAACAAGAGGCGTGGGCACTCGATCAGCACGACTGCGTTCAGGCTTTCCTGCGGCACGTTGCGGATGCGGAACACACCGCCGAAGGCCAGCTCGAAATTGAACATCAGGCTGCCGGCGACTTCCGCCTTGCCGGCGACCATCAGCACGACTTCGATGTCGGTATCCGACAGCGGCGTGGCATTGACGTTGATCTGGATGTTGATCTGCGGGGCTTCCTGGCCGCCGGCCAGCGACTTCGGCGCGTTCGGATTTTCAAACGAAAAGTCCTTGATGTACTGGCCCACCACATTGAGCTGCGGCAACTGATCCGGGCTCGGTTCCTGACCCTGGCCGCCATTCGTGGTCGTCATGACTTCTCCTTAGAGCGTTTTCGAGCGAAGTGGGCACCGGTTCGCGTGAAGAAAACGCGACAAAACGAAAGACGAGAGCCCCGGCTTTGATTCCATCAAAGCCGGAAAGGCTCGAGGCACCGCTCGCCGCAGGTTAAGCGGCGGTTGGCTAACATAGGGTCCGGATACGGACAAGGACGCGGAGCCAAAGAGGGCAGCCGGAACCCGTCTCCCTGTGCCTTTGGTAAAGGGCGCCGCGCCAGGCGTCAGCGCTGACCTTCGTCCGGCCGCCGGCCGGGTAAAGCCGGGTCGTCGACCCTGTGCCATTGCTCGGGCTCGAGATCGACGACCCCGTCGGTCCGGGCCGGCGGGGCAGCCCGGCCGAGCTTGCGGTTGAGCGCTCGCCACAACGGCACCAGCAGCAGGAAAAGACCGACGATATCGGTTATAAACCCCGGAATAACCAGAAGAATTCCTGCCAGGAGGATCAGCCCGCCGGTGCCGTCAGCCTGCAAAGCGGAAAAGCTGCCCCGGTTGACGCCCTCGTTCATGGCCACCCGCACGCGGGCAATGTGGTTACCGCCGGCATGGCGCAGGAGCATGATGCCGCCGAGCGTCGCCAACACCTGCAGGCCAAGGGCCAGGAAAAAGCCATAGGCAGCGGCGACCGCGATAAACACCGCGACTTCCGTCAGCGGCACCGCCAACAGCCCGAGCAACAGCCATTTTGCCACATTCATCGTTATTTCTCTGATACGTCCGGTCTTGTTGGCGTTGCCGCCCCAATCGTTTAAGATTCGCCGATAAGGCAAATTGAGCGGACAAAACGTCGCAAAGCCACTGGATCGCCGAGTTTGTCAGCTTAGATACAAGAAAGTCGATAATAGAGGTGGGCGCGGCCACGAGGCGATCTAACGGGCAACTTCGATAATTTTCCGACCGCGCTCCGGACGCCGATCTGCCGGAACGGTAGACGAAAGAATGCAAGACGTGTTCGACATCTACACCATCATTTTCCTGGCGCTCGCAGTGTTCATTTTCCTGCGCTTGCGCAGCGTGCTCGGCCAACGCACCGGACGCGAACGCCCGCCCTATGATCCCTACGCGGCGCGGGAGCCGGCGCGGCCACCGGGCGAAAATGTCGTTTCCCTGCCGAACCGCGTGGCCGAAGCCTCGGTGACAAAAGCCGGGGAGCCGGTCGAGGCCGCCGCTCCGGTGGAGCGCTGGAAGGGCGTGGCCGATGCCGGTTCGCCGCTCGCTGTGGGACTCGATGCGGTGGCCGGCGCCGATCGCGAGTTCGACGCCAAGCATTTTGTCACCGGCGCGCGCGCCGCCTATGAAATGATCGTCAACGCTTTTGCCGAAGGCGACCGCCGGACGCTGAAAAATCTCCTATCGCGCGAAGTCTATGACGGCTTCGAAGCGGCCATCGTCGAGCGCGAGAAGCGCGGCGACGTGGTCGAGAGCCGTTTCGTCTCGATCGACAACGCCACCATCACCGCCGCCGAACTGCGCGGCCGCAGCGCCCAGCTCACCGTGCGGTTTCAGTCGAAGCTGGTGTCGGTGACGCGCGACAAGGCCGGCGAAGTCATCGATGGCAGCGCCGACAAGGTCACCGACGTTACCGATGTCTGGACCTTCGCGCGCGATCTGTCGTCGCGGGATCCGAACTGGAAACTGGTCGCCACCGAAGCTGGGCAATGAGCCGATGTCGCCACGCCGATTTCGCCGTCTGGTCGCGTTTGGTTTTTCGCTCTGCCTGACCGCGGCGGCGACATCCGCGATGGCGCAGCCGATGAAAATGCGCGACGCCGAAATCATTCCCTTGGCGTTCGAGACGCTCAGCGGCTGGCGCGACGACGATCAGTCGGTCGCCTTTGCGGCCTATATGAAGAGCTGCCGTGCGATCCTTAATGGCACCAAGGCGATGCGCAAGGCGCGGCCGGTGTACGACGGCCTGTTCAGCGTCTGCGAAAGGGCGACCGCGCTTGCCGCCGGCGGACCGGTCGATACGCTGACCGCGCGAAAATTCTTCGAGGACAATTTCAAGCCGGTGCGCATCAAGCCAGCGGAACGCACTTACGGCTATTACACCGGCGCTGACGGTTTCTACACCGGATACTACGAGCCCGAAGTGCTCGGGTCGCGCGTCAAAACCGCCGAATATCCGGTGCCGGTTTACGGCGTGCCGGCCCATGTCGCCGGCAAGAAAAGCCGGCATTTCGTCCAGTACGATCGCGTCGATATCGAGAAAGGCGCGCTCGCCGGCAAGGGCCTGGAAATCTGCTGGATCAAGAATCCGGTCGATTTGTTCTTCGCACAAATCCAGGGTTCGACCCGCATCAAGCTTGCGGATGGCGAGCTGCTGCGGCTGAACTACATCGCCAGCAACGGCAAGCCCTACACACCGGTCGGCCGTCTGCTGATCGATCGCGGCGTGTTCACGCCTGAAGAAATGTCTATGGACAAGATCCGCGATTTCATGGAAGCCAACCCGGAAGAAGGCAAGGCGCTGCGCGAGAAGAACCGGTCGTTCGTATTCTTTTCCAAGACCAAACTGCAGGCGCATGACGAATGCCTCGGCGCGCAAGGCATCGCGCTGACGCCCGGCCGCTCGATCGCGGTCGACCCGAAGATTCACGTTTACGGCACGCCGGTCTGGATCGACGCCAAATTGCCGCTCAAGGGCGCGGCGCCGGAAGATACGTTTCAGCGTCTGGTGGTGGCGCAGGATACAGGCTCCGCCATTCGCGGGCCGGCGCGCGCCGACATTTATTTCGGCCACGGCCCCGATATTCCGTCCATTGCCGGGCGCATCAAGCAATTCGGCCAGTTCGTCATGTTCATGCCGCGCGCGCTGGCGGCCGGCGGAGAGACCGGCGGCAACGGCGTTCCATTGCCGAAGGCGCGGCCGAAGGACATCGTCGCAGCCGCGAACTGAGTGAAGCATGAGCCGCCAACCATGAGCCGTGAAGGCAAAAAGCGGCGCGGCCTGACTTACGAAGATCGCGTGCTGTGGACAACGGTCGTCAAGTCAATCAAGCCGCTGCGTGACGAAGCGAAAAATGTCGCCGGCGACATGGCGGACGCCGCGCCGGAACCAGCCAAACCGCCCGCCAAGCAACCGCCCAAATTCATCAAGCCCGCCAAAGTGCAAAAACCGTTCGCGCCGACGGGCGCTGTCAAACCCGCCGCGCCGGCGGTGGAGCCTAGAATGGAGCCGCTGACGCGGCGCATGAAGTCGCGCGTCGCCAAGGGCAGACACGCGATCGACGCCCGGCTCGATCTGCACGGCTTCACCCAGCACGAGGCGCATGCGGTGCTGCTGCGATTTTTGCGTACCGCCAGTGCGCGCGATGCGCGCCTGGTGCTGGTGATCACCGGGAAAGGCCGCGGCGGCGAAATCGGTGTGTTGCGCCGGCAAGTGCCACACTGGCTCGGTCTGCCGGAATTTCGCGACGTCGTTATCGGTTTCGAGGATGCCCACCTCGCCCATGGCGGCGAAGGCGCTCTCTACATCCGGGTGCGGCGCATGAGCGGCTTAACCTGAAACGCCGCGGCGCCGGTCAGTGCTGCGCGATATGTTGCCGGAATTTCGGCATGACGTCTTGCGTCAGCAACCGCATCGATCGGGATGCGAATGTTAGAATCGGACCACTAGCGATACCTGTTCGGCCGCTTTCTGCCGCGGTCGCCGGCGTCAGTCCGGCGATCGGCGCCACTGACGCGCTCCATCAGCCGGGAAATGCCGATCCAAAGCTCAAAGACGTCCGCCTCGATCTCTTCATGCCGTATTCCGTGACCGCCATGATTCACGACGGATTCGCCGCCCCGCTGCTTCGGTTCCCGCATTTTCCTGACCCCTTACACTATTGCCGCCGCCGTTCCCCCGAACGGCTGCGCAATCCGGACGATTGCACAACCATGAGGATACACCGTGAGGCATTACAAGTGTCAAGAAAATATTATACTTTAATAGACACAACCGGCGCGACGGCCCGGCCGGCCCGTTCAGTCGTCCGGCACGGCGGCAAGCCGATGAAATTCCAGCGCGACAACCGCCATGCCCGCGCGCAGCCGAAATCCGGCGCCGCCGGCATTGAACAGATGGAAATGCAGACGGCCTTTGAAACCCGGTTCGACCTGGAGCGGCATCGACGCCAGAATGCCGTTTTCGCACAATCGGGCGACAGCGCCGATGCGGCCCAGATAGTCGTTCGGCAGTTCAACGCTTTCAACTGTGCTCGCTTGTACAATGGCGCCGACGGCGAGTTCAAAGGCTTTGCCGCGTGCAATATCGACCAGTCCGCCGGATGTCCGCACGCTGGCATGAAGCGTCAGATCGATCGACGCGGTACGCATATTTTTCGCGGCGAATGGGCTAATATCGATGATGCCGTCTTTGACGGCGCGCGCGATCTGGTGATTGACCAGCAAACCGGCGACTACGAAGCGCTGCGCCGTGCTGTCGGCATCCGACAGTAAGCTCGCCTCGCCAAACGATTCGCTCAGCCAATAGTCCGAACTGTGTCCGGTCAGGCGGCCGAGTTTCCCGGCCATTGCGCGCGAGATCGGCTGCCGGCCGTTGATAATATTGTTGACCGACTGGCGCGACACGCCGGTCGCCTTGCTGACGGCGACCTGATCGAGCCCGAGGCGGCGAAGCTCCGCTCTCAAGTGCGCGCCCGGTGTCGCGCGCCTTGCGTCCCTATCGGCTCCGGCCCTGTCTCGGCTGCCCGCGGACATCCTCTTGCTCCTCGGGCAAATATTTATTCCTACACGAGCGAATGTAAATGTCTCGGCCCAACTTCAACCGTTAATTGTAAATTTAAAGGAAAAGCAACTGCCCCGGCAGCCGTCCGGCTACAGAATAAACCGGCTCAAATCGGCATTCTTGGCCAAGTCGCCGATGTGCTTATCGACGTAAGCCGCGTCGATCCGCACGGATTCGCCGCTGCGGTCGGTGGCGGCGAACGAAATTTCGTCGAGGACGCGCTCCATCACGGTTTGCAGGCGGCGCGCGCCGATATTCTCGATCGCCGAATTAACCGAGACTGCAATATTGGCGATGGCGTCGATGGCGTCCTCGGTGAAATCGAGGGTGACGCCTTCGGTGGCGAGCAGCGCGACATACTGCTTGATCAGCGATGCTTCCGGCTCGGTCAGGATTCGGCGGAAGTCGTCGCGGGTCAGCGCCTGCAATTCGACGCGGATCGGCAGGCGGCCTTGCAGTTCGGGCAACAGATCGGACGGCTTCGAGATGTGAAAAGCGCCCGACGCGATGAACAGAATGTGGTCGGTCTTCACCGGGCCGTGTTTGGTGTTGACGGTGGTGCCTTCGATCAGCGGCAGCAGATCGCGCTGCACGCCTTCGCGCGACACGTCGGCGCCGGAACGGCCTTCGCGGCCGGCAATCTTGTCGATCTCGTCGAGGAAGACGATGCCGTTCTGCTCGACGACCTTGATCGATTCGAGAATGAGCTGTTCGTTGTCGAGCAGTTTGTCGGATTCCTCGTTGATCAGGATGCCGTGCGATTCCAGCACGGTGACGCGCCGCGTCTTGGTACGGCCGCCGCCCATCTTGCCGAAGATGTCGCCGATATTGATGGCGCCCATCTGCGCGCCGGGCATGCCGGGAATTTCAAACATCGGCATGCCGGAGCCTGAGCCTGCCTGCACCTCGATGTCGATTTCCTTGTCGTTCAGCTCGCCGGCGCGCAGTCTCTTACGGAAGCTTTCGCGCGTCGAAGGGCCGGAGCCGGGACCGACCAGCGCATCGAGGACGCGCTCCTCGGCGGCCATTTCGGCGCGCGCCTGCACGTCTTTTCGCTTGCGGTCGCGGGTCAGCGTGATGGAAATTTCGACAAGATCGCGAATGATCTGCTCGACGTCGCGGCCGACATAGCCGACTTCGGTGAATTTGGTGGCTTCGACTTTGAGGAAAGGCGCGCCGGCCAATTTGGCTAAGCGGCGCGAGATTTCAGTCTTGCCGACGCCGGTCGGCCCGATCATCAGGATATTTTTCGGCAGCACTTCCTCGCGCAATTTGTCGTCGAGCTGAAGCCTGCGCCAGCGGTTGCGCAGTGCGATGGCGACGGCGCGCTTGGCGTCGTTCTGGCCGACGATATAGCGGTCGAGTTCGGATACAATTTCGCGCGGGGAGAAGTCGGTCAACGGATGTACTCGGTTACGATTTCAACGACTCGATGGTGACAATGCGGTTGGTGTAGACGCAGATGTCGGCGGCGATATCGAGCGACTTGCGCACGATCTCCTCGGCGCTCAGCGGGCCGTCGATGAGCGCGCGAGCGGCCGACAGCGCGTAATTGCCGCCCGAGCCGATGCCTGCGACGCCCATTTCCGGCTCCAGCACGTCGCCGGTGCCGGTCAGCACCAGCGAGACATTGACGTCGGCGACGATCATCATGGCTTCCAGCCGGCGCAGATAGCGGTCGGTGCGCCAGTCCTTGGCCAGTTCGACCGAGGCGCGCAAGAGCTGGCCGGGATACTGCTCGAGCTTGCTTTCCAGCCGCTCGAATAAAGTAAATGCGTCGGCGGTGGCGCCGGCAAAGCCGCCGATGACGTCACCTTTGCCCAGTTTGCGCACTTTTTTGGCATTGGATTTGACGATTGTTTGCCCGATCGACACCTGGCCGTCGCCGCCGACCACGACGGTGCCGCCCTTGCGGACGGTGAGGATGGTGGTGCCGTGCCAACTCGGGACTTCGTTGCTTGCCATTTAAGCCTTAGCCTTAAGTTTTTTGCCCCTTGCGACCCGGGTCATCTAGGCACGGCTGGAAGCGTTTGCAAACGCCCGCCCGGGGCCTGTGGCGAATCCCCGCAACCCCTGATAAAAGGCCCGCGAATGAAGGGCTCCGGCATGCGAACCGCCACGATCAAGCGCAAGACCAAGGAAACCGATATCGAGGTCTCGGTCGACCTCGACGGCAAGGGCGCGTCGACGATTTCGACGGGCATCGGCTTCCTCGACCATATGCTGGATCTGCTGGCCCGGCACTCGCGCATCGACCTTGCCGTCAAGGCGGTCGGCGACCTGCATATCGATTTCCATCACACCGCCGAGGACACCGGCATCGCGCTGGGTCAGGCGGTGAAGCAGGCGCTCGGCGACATGAAGGGCATCACCCGTTATGCCGACGTGCATGTGCCGATGGACGAGGCGCTGACGCGCGTCTGCATCGACATTTCCGGCCGGCCGTTTCTGGTGTTCAAGGCGGAGTTCGTGCGCGACAAAGTCGGCACTTTCGACACCGAGCTGGTGCAGGAATGGTTCCAGGCTTTCGCCATGAATGCCGGCGTGACGCTGCATGCCGAATGTCTGTACGGCACCAACGATCACCATATCGCCGAGTCGTGCTTCAAGGGCCTGGCTCGCGCGCTGCGCGCGGCGGTGGCGATCGATCCGAAGGCGAAGGACGAAGTGCCGTCGACCAAGGGAACGCTGGGAAATTAGTGTCATTCCGGACGCCGCGAAGTGGCGATCCGGAATCCAGAGACGACAAAGCAAAGTGCTGGATTCCGGGCTCGGACCTTCGGGCCGCCCCGGAATGACGGCAAAATAGTTTAGAGTAAACACCGATGCCCACTTTCACCGTGCACGAACCGCCGCCGCGCAAAGCCGAGAGCGTCACCGCTCCGGAACGCTTCGTCTTTGTGCGCGACGGATTCCACTTCTGGGCTTTCCTGCTGGCGCCGCTGTGGCTGCTGGTACGCAGGCTGTGGCTGGCGTTCTTCATTTATGTCGTCATCACGATCGCTGTCGCGATCGGCATCAAGGTCGCCGGTCTTCCATCCTATGTGCAGAGCGCCGCGGTGTTCGTGATCGCGCTGATTGTCGGCCTTGAAGCGGCGACGATCCGGCGCTGGACCTTGACGCGCCGCAAATGGAAGACGCTCGGCTTCGTCGTCGCCGAGGATGCCGAGATCGCCGAACGGCGCTTCTACGCCGCCTGGACCGGACGCGCGGCCGACGCCGCGCCGCCGGAGCCGGTTTATGCAACGCCGGTGCGGCGCGGTGCGCCGACCGCGGCCGATGTCATCGGACTGTTCCCCGAACCGGGGAACCCTTCGACGGCAACGCCGCCAGGAATACACCGATGAGCGTCGCCATCGTCGATTACGGTTCGGGCAATCTGCACTCTGCGGCGAAAGCCTTTGAGCGCGCCGCGCGCGACAGCGGCCACGACCAGCCGATCCTGGTCACCAGCAAGCCGGAAGACATAACGAGCGCCGACCGCATCGTGCTGCCCGGCGTTGGCGCTTTCGCCGATTGCCGGCGCGGGCTCGATGAAATCCCCGGCATGGTCGCCGCGCTCGAACAGCGCGTGCGCAAGGACGGCCGGCCGTTCTTTGGCATCTGCGTCGGCATGCAATTGATGGCCGATGTCGGCCGCGAGCATCAGGTGACGCCGGGCCTCGGCTGGATTCCCGGCGCGGTCGACCGCATCGCGCCGAACGACGCGAGCCTCAAGATCCCGCATATGGGCTGGAATACGCTCGACATGCGTAAAGTCCATCCACTGCTGGACGAGATACCGCTTGGCAGCGACGGCCTTCATGCCTATTTCGTGCACTCCTATGAACTCAAACCCGCCAACGCCAACGATCTGGTGGCGCAAGCCGATTACGGCGGCCCGCTTACGGCTATTGTCGGACGTGACAACATGGTCGGCACGCAGTTTCATCCGGAGAAGAGCCAGCGGCTCGGCTTGCGGCTGATCGCGAATTTTTTGAAGTGGACGCCATGATCCTGTTTCCCGCTATCGATCTGAAAGAAGGCCTGGCCGTTCGGCTGGAGCAGGGCGACATGGCGCGTGCCACGGTGTTTCACCGCGATCCTGCGGCGCAGGCGCGCGCCTTTGAGGTGCAGGGCTTTGCCTATTTACACATCGTCGATCTCGACGGTGCCTTCGCCGGCAAGCCAGTGAACGCCGACGCCGTCGATCGCATTCTCGAGACCATCGGCATTCCGGTGCAGCTCGGCGGCGGCGTGCGCGACATGGCGACGGTGGACGCCTGGCTCGGCAAGGGCGTCGATCGTGTCATCATCGGCACCGCGGCGGTGCGCGATCCGCAATTCGTCAAAGAGGCTGCGAAGAAATATCCCGGCCGCGTCGCCGTCGGTCTCGATGCGCGTGACGGCAAGGTGGCGGTGCAAGGCTGGGCGGAAACATCCGAACTCAGCGTGCTCGATATCGCCCGCCGCTTCGAGGATGCCGGCGTTGCGGCGATTATCTATACCGACATCGCCCGCGACGGCCTGCTGCAAGGTCTCAATCTCGACGCGACGATTGCGCTGGCCGATGCGATTTCGATTCCGGTCATCGCGTCCGGCGGTCTCGGTTCGATTGACGACATCAAGGCGCTGCTTGAGCCGCGTGCCAAAAAGCTCGAAGGCGCCATTGCCGGCCGCGCGCTCTATGACGGACGGCTCGATCCGGCCGAAGCGTTGAAACTGATCAAAGACGCGAAGCCGGCGGCCTGAGACATGTTCAAAGTCCGCGTCATTCCCTGTCTCGACGTCAAGGACGGCCGCGTCGTCAAGGGCGTCAACTTCGTCAATCTGCGCGACGCCGGCGATCCGGTCGAGGCGGCGATTGCCTATGATGCGGCCGGCGCCGATGAGCTTTGCTTTCTCGATATAACCGCCAGCCATGAAAACCGCGACACGATCTATGACGTGGTGACGCGCACGGCGGAAGCCTGCTTCATGCCGCTGACCGTCGGCGGCGGCGTGCGCACGGTGGAAGACATCCGCAAGCTGTTGAACTGCGGCGCCGACAAGGTGTCGATCAACACCGCGGCGGTGAACCGGCGCGCCTTCGTCAAGGAAGCGGCGGAGAAATTCGGCGAGCAGTGCATAGTCGTCGCCATCGACGCCAAGAAGGTTTCGCAAGCTGGCGAGAAGGATCGCTGGGAAATCTTCACCATTGGCGGCCGCAAATCGACCGGCATCGATGCCGTCGACTACGCACGCGAAGTGGTGTCGCTCGGGGCCGGTGAAATCCTTCTGACCTCGATGGACCGCGATGGCACCAAGTCCGGCTTCGATATCGCGCTGACTTGCGCGGTCGCCGACGCGGTGCCGGTTCCGGTGATTGCTTCCGGCGGCGTCGGCAATCTCGATCACATGGTGGCGGGCATCCGAGACGGCCACGCCACGGCCGTGCTGGCGGCCTCGATCTTCCATTTCGGCGAGTATTCGGTTCGCGAGGCCAAGACCTATATGGCTAAAGCCGGTCTGCCGATGCGGCTGGATCCGTGAGTTTCTCCCTCTCCCCGCAAGCGGAGAGAGGTGATAAGGAAGCCCCATGAGCAAATTCACCCTCGCCGATCTCGAAATCCGCATCGCCGCGCGCGCGCAAGCCGACGCCGCGCAGTCCTATACGCGCGCGTTGCTCGACAAGGGTGTTGCCCATTGCGCCAAGAAACTGGGTGAGGAAGCCTTCGAGACGGCGATGGCAGCCGTGCAGGAAGACAAGAGCCGGCTGATTTCGGAAGCCGCCGATCTTGTCTATCATCTGCTCGTGGTGCTGAAGGTGCGCGGCGTCACGCTGGCCGAGGTCGAAGCCGAACTCGACAGGCGCACGGCGCAATCCGGGCATGACGAAAAGGCTTCAAGAAAGTAGCCTTCATGGAACAGCGCACGGAAGAAAACCTGTCGCCGTACCGCACGTTCTCGCGCGCGGCATGGGCGGCGTTGCGTGAAGACGCGCCGATGACGCTGACCGTCGATGAAGTGACGCGGCTGCGCTCGTTGCACGACCGCCTCGACATTACCGAGGTCGAGGATATTTATCTGACCTTGTCGCGGCTCCTGTATCTTTACGTCGCGGCGACGCAACGGTTGTTTCGCGCGCAGCAGCGCTTCCTCGGCACGGAAGACGTCAAGATGCCGTACATCATCGGCGTCGCCGGTTCGGTCGCGGTCGGCAAGTCCACCACCGCGCGTGTTCTCCAGGCGCTGTTGGCGCGCTGGCCGAATGTGCCGAAGGTCGAACTCATCACCACCGACGGCTTCCTGTTTCCCAACGCCGTGCTCGAGCGCGAAGGGCTGATGGAAAAGAAGGGCTTTCCGGAGAGCTACGATCTGCCGGCTCTGTTGCTATTCCTTTCCGACGTGAAGGCCGGCCGGCGGCCGGTGCGGGCGCCGATCTATTCGCATCTGACTTACGACGTGACGCCGAACCAGTGGGTCGAAGTCGACCGGCCGGACATTCTCATCGTCGAGGGCCTCAACGTTTTGCAGACCGGACGCCTGCCGAAGGACGGCAAGGCGATTCCGTTCGTGTCCGACTTTTTCGATTTCTCGGTCTATCTCGACGCCGACGATGACGTTCTCAAGGCCTGGTACGTCGATCGCTTTCTGACGTTGCGCTCGACCGCGTTCCGCGATCCGAAATCATATTTTCATCGCTATTCGAATTTGTCGGATCAGGAAGCGGTCGATACCGCGTCATCGATCTGGGAGCGCATCAATCTGGTCAATCTGCACGAGAATATCGTGCCGACGCGCCAGCGCGCCGATCTGATTTTGAAAAAGGGCGCGAGCCACCTGGTCGAGGACGTGTCGCTGCGAAGGCTGTAAGCGACGCAGCGTTGCCACACACTCCGTTCATTCCCGCGACAGCGGGAATCCAGTTCTTTCGCCAAAGCGTTGGGTCCCCGCTTTCGCGGGGACGAACGGAAAGATTATTACGCCGCGCGGCGGCTTCCGTCGAAATGCTCGAGATAACGCTGCTTGATCACCGCCACTGGCAGGACGATCAGCACGTCGGTGGTGCCGAATTCATGATCGACCACGGCGCCGTCGCCAATATAGGCGCCCAATCGCAGATAGCCCTTTACCAGGGGCGGCAGCGCCCGCAGCGCTTCCTTTGGGTCGATCGATTCCTTCGACAGCCGGTTCATCTCGACATAGCGTTCCGGCAACGCCTGGGCGCGCCATTCTTCGGGCGCGCGCGCGTAGTGATGCAGGAACGACAGCGGCAGCGCCAGCCGCTTGGGCTCGGTGCCATCGAGGCTGGCGCAGCCGATCATGACATCGCAACGATTCTGTATGATGTAAGCGTGAATGCCATGCCACAACAGCTCGACCGTGCGCTTGTTGCGATAAGGGGCGAGTACGCAGGAACGGCCGAGTTCGACGAATTGCAGCTTGCTGTGGCGAGCGATCAAGCCGCCAATATCGAATTCGCCCGACGTATAAAAGCCGCCATGGTCTTCGGCCAATTGCTGGCGCAGCAGGCGATAGGTGCCGACAACGGTTGGACGATTGCCGGTCTGACCTTCGCGGGCGGCATGATCGAGCACCAGAAGGTGATCGCAGATCGCGTCATAACCGTCCACATCGCGGCGCGCGAACAACCGGCCGGGATTGGGGATCGCCGAGCCTTCCTGATAGAAAACGCGATAGCGCAATTTCTGCGCCTGGCGCACCTCGGCGGCGGTCTGTGCCAGCCGGACCTCGAGCGAGCCGAGGCGGCCGAGGGTTTGCGACGGCCGATGCGCCCGCGCGGCCCAGGCCTGCAATCCGCCATAGGCCTGCAACGAGGAGATCAGACCAGGGGCGGCGGGCGCCGGGCGGAAGCGGCCGAGCAAATTACGCGAAGGGCTGTCGATAGCCATTTGCTTTCAGTCCTTTTCGGCACGCAGCCGTAGTCTCGCAACGTGCCTGTGAGCAAAATATCGAAACGGTCGAATCGAATTTCAAGTTCCTCACATTCCTACAACACGGCAGCGATACGAATTTATGACAGTTTTGGGAAGGCTTATCAGGCCGCGAGCGCCGCGCCGCGCGCCGCCGTTTCCAGCGCGTCGCGCAGCCTTTCGCGGTCGAGCGGCTTGACCAGCAGCCCGTCCATGCCGGCGGCGAGACAGGCGTCGCGGTCTTCGGCATAGGCATTGGCGGTCAAGGCCACGATGCGGGTCGGTGCTATGGATGCATCGAGCGTCTCGGCGGCGCGGATGCGGCGGGTCGCTTCCATGCCGTCCATGTCGGGCATTTGCACGTCCATCAACACCAGATCGTAAGGCGTGCCGGCGGCGCGCGCCTTGCTCCAGCAATCGACCGCGGCCACGCCATTGCCGGCGATGGTCGGACGATGACCGAGCCGCGCGAGCAACGCGCGCGCGAGCAACGCATTGATGTCGTTGTCCTCGGCCACCAGAATGGAAAGTCCTTTACCCCCCACCGCGACGGATTCGTTGATCTCCTCGACGCTGTCCGCGAGCGCGTTCTCGAATGAATTGCGCGCCTGCAGCCGCGCCGCCAGCGACGCCGCGCGCACCGGCTTGACCAGATAGCCGGTGAAACCGGCCGCCTTGAGCGCCGGCAATTCGTGACGATCGCCGGGGCGGATCAG